>CALGJW010000163.1 GCA_937930025.1 uncultured Saprospiraceae bacterium
ACCAGAAGGGTCACATGGGATAACCGTAAAATTTACTATTCTTGCAGTGTTTACGGGGGAATTGTTCGTTACTGATAAAGTCCAACTTCCATTTACCGGTCCAGCATTAAAATCCTCTAGACAACCAGAAAATGGATAATAAGAACCATTGTAAAAATCCCCTGCCAACCAATTTTGATTATTATTCCAGGTATCAGAGAATCCAGAATCAGGATCTGCTGCATCCCCACATGGAATAAAAGAAATTTCCCAAGGCAATGGGCCTGTAAATCCAAATTGATTTGATGATGGTCCTATGATATTGATTGTTTGACCTCCAGGACTAGTCACAGACATTTCAAGAGACCAAATATGTTCAGGGGCAAACTGTACTATTATTTGACAGATTCCCTGACCAGGACTAGATAAATCATTGTTGATGGCATCCTCCAAAACATACTCATAAGAAGTTGTGGAAAAGACATTAGCTACGCCAGGGCAATCTATGCAGGAGCAATTTTGACCCAAGGAGATATCTGGAAGTAACAGATAGCAAACTAAGAGTATGGGGAGTACCCGAATGTTCACGGTTTTTGTTGTAAAATTCTGTTTTTGTTCAAAGGATAGATGAAGAAACGGGGGTACCTTCAATCTTACTAAACGAATTTACGAAAATCGTAGCACTATAGCCAGTTGTTTAGGATTATTTAATTTTGCAACTACTTCAAATACAATAACTAAGGAATTATACTGGTTATACCCTGAGAATTGAAAAAACGTCAAATACTTCGTATTATTCGAAATTTCTGATATGAGAAACCTCCTTTATTTTACTTTATTAGTGCTGTTTTTCGGTTGTGATGGGAATTTTAGTGAATTCAATCATCAGGCATTGACAGCTCAAGTCAACAGCTCAGCGACAACCCCAACTAGCTCTAGCGCGAAAAACTGGGAAAGAATCATGCATAGGGACACCCAAGCCCATGATATGTTCCCAACAATTCCTATCCAAAATTACGATAGTATATTCAGTTATAACCCAGAATACTTTAGCTCAGGATTTGATTTTCCTGTAGGAATTCCGAATGCCCAAGGATATTTTACCGCACAAAAATTTGGAGAAGATGAACATCTTGGAGAGGATTGGAATGCGGTAACTGGAGGTAATACAGATCTAGGTGATCCTGTCTTCTCAATTTCGGAAGGATTAGTCACTTTTTCAAAAAATGTTTGTTGTGGATGGGGAAATGTAGTTCGTGTAATTCATTATTTACCTAATCACCCTGATCACAAATATGTGGAGTCAGTTTATGCCCACTTACACCATAGAAATGTTAGGCCCGGACAACTTATTAAGAAAGGAGAGAAATTAGGCTCAATTGGAAATGCCGATGGCAGATATTCAGCGCATTTACATTTAGAGCTAAGAAGCTTTATTAATATGTCATTGGGACCTGGATACAGCACAGATACTTTTGGGTTTTTAAACCCAAGTGATTTTATTTCAAAAAATAGAAATTGATTTTCATTAAAAAAGGGTGTAAATTTCGATTGAAGCTTACACCCTTTTTTAGCGCTAGTTGTTTCCGGTAATCAACAACTTCTGATATATGCTGCCCTCCTCTCCGTACAATCGGACAAAATAAGTTCCTGTCGCAAGATCATCTACTCGATAAGATTTAATCGTCGTTCCAGCATGTTGGAAGTTATCTATCAAAATAATTTGACCCAAAGAGTTAAAGAGTTCTAATTCCAAATCGTAAGAACGATTTCCTTTGATATCTATAAAAAATTCTTGCTTCGCAGGATTAGGAAACAATCTTAGTTCCAAATCAAGGTCCAACTCGTTTAAGTTAGTTACAACAACATTAACAACATATGTAATTTCAGATGTTCCACAGAAATTTTCGACTGTAAGCTGAACAGTATACTGACCGTTAGTAGAATATTGGTGTGTTGGATTTTGTTCATTAGAACTACCGCCATCTCCAAAATCCCAAGTCCAATTTGTTGCATCTGAGGATTCATCTGTAAATGCAATTTCGCCGCTCATTAAATCTGCAAAACTAAATTCAGCCATTGGATCAATCCCAATTGTTATATAATCTTCTTCATCAGCAATATTTTGTCCAGCAGTATTAGTTGCTGTTAAAGTCACATTAAAAGTTCCTGTTGTTTCATAAGTTACTTCTGGATTTTGTTCCGTGGAAGTAGAAGGAGTTCCACCCTCAAATTCCCAAGCCCACTCCGTAGGTGTATTAGTTGACATATCCAGATACTTAATTACAGTTGGGACACAACCTATTTCCGAATCTGCAGCAAATCCTGCAACAGGCGCACTTTGACCTTGCTGAACAACAATAGTTTGCATCAAAGTATTAGTTCCACAATCATTTACAACAGTCAAGGTAATATCATAACTGCCATTCATAGTATAAATATGGTTAGGATTTTCTCCTGTCCCAGAACTTCCGTCTCCAAAATCCCATGTGTATGCTGAGGCGTTTACATCGATTGCAGAAAAAGACACCTCTAAGTCTTGAGCGTTGAAATTAAAATCAGCGGTTGGGACATCATTGACGATAATAAAGTCTTGAATATTCAAGATATCCTCGCCAGCAGCATTTCCTACTGTCAATTCCACCTCATAGATTCCAGCAGAATTATAAAGAACTGTTGGATTCTGATCTGATGAAGTACTTGGTGTTCCTCCTTCAAAACTCCAGGACCAAGTTTCTGTATTACTTGAAGATTCATCGGAGAAGTTAACAGTAAAAGGAAGACATCCATTGCTATTATCTGCACTAAATCCAGCGGAAGGTAAACTCACCATATTTATCGCTACAGTCATTGTTTCTGTAACTACCCCACAAGAATTTGTAACTGTTAAACTTACCTCGTAAGTTCCTCCATCAGTATAAACATGAATTGGGTTTTCTTCCATACTAGTATTTCCATCACCGAAATCCCATAAATAAGAAACAGCATTTGAGCTAGAATTAGTGAAGGTTACTTCATTATCATTAATAGAAGAAGAAAATCCTGCTATTGGCGCTACTCCAACTTCAATATAATCCAATCTCGTCACAGTGAACGTTCCAGCACTATTAGAAACTTCGAGTGTTATAGAATAAATTCCGGGAGCACTGTAAACCACTGCTGGATTCTGCTCATTTGAAATGGATGGATTCCCTCCAGGAAATGACCAATTCCAAGAATCAACATTTTGAGAAGATTCATCATTCATTGTAATTGCGAAAGGAACACAACCATTCGTTTCTACAACGGAAAACGCTCCAGAAGGGGCGCTTACAACAGTTACCGTAGTGGTAGTGATGTCTGTGCCACAACTGTTGGTAACCGTAAGTACAACATCGTAAACACCATCCATAGCATATGTATGAACTGCATCCTCCTGATTGCTAGTATTTCCATCACCAAAATCCCATAAATAAGTTGTACCGTTAATGCTGCTGTTAAAAAATGAATATTCCAATTCATCGAAATCAGTATTGAAAGAAGCAGTAGGGGTAGGAAATATTTCAATCAATTGCTCTTGCGTTTGAGTATTTGATCCAGCCGATGAGGAAACTTCTAATATTACATCATATAACCCAGGGTTATCATAAGTAACTATTGGATTTTGCTCATTGGAAGTTGCTGGTTGTCCGCCTGGGAAAGACCAATTCCAAGAATCAATTGTTCCAGAAGAATTATCGGTATACTGAACGGTAAGGCCAGAACAACCCGAAGTCACAGATGGTGAAAATCCAGCCAACGGAGCGGTGGTAAAATTAATTGGTTCTAAGAAAGTAGTTGAACCACAACTATTGGTAACCGTCAAAGTCACTGTAAAAATATCTTCTGTTGTAAAAGTGTACGTAGGATTAGATTGTGTTGAAGTATTTCCATCACCAAAGTCCCACAAATAGGTAGTTCCATTTGAACTTTGATTCGTAAATGAAACACTCATTCCATTCACGGTATATCCAAAAGAAGCGGTTGGAGCTGCACCAACAGTAATATAATTTTGTTGAGAATAAGTATCTGAACCTGCACTATTTGAAACAGTTAAACTGACATCAAAAATACCCGGCGACTCATAAATTACGGTTGGATTTTGCATGGTTGAACTGGCTGGATTGCCTCCCGGAAATTCCCAAGACCACCCAGTAGCATTTGAACTTGATAAATCCGAATACTGCACTTCGAATGGAATACATCCATCAAGCGCATTTGCAGAAAAATTAGATATAGGTTGAGATACTACTGTCAAAGTCTCTTCAAAAATATCTGATCCA
>CALGJW010000164.1 GCA_937930025.1 uncultured Saprospiraceae bacterium
AACGACTAAACACTTTTGGTCAATACGAACATGCAAAAAATGCATTATCTATTGCCAACAAATTGAACATAAATGAAGAACATACTGAACTCCTTAAAAATGTCCAAGACAAAATGATGCAAAAATAGTAGTATAAAAGAATTGACATCCTTATAGGTTATCTCAACACCCTACCCTCTTTAGAGAATTCTCTACGAATACCTGTAATGATAACTGAAAGTGAAATAACATTTGTATTTTTTTCTAAGGCAGAAAGGCAACAATATTGAATAACATTCATAATACTTGCTCCAGACAAATCATATTTGGAGGCAATATTTCCTAATTCAACGTCTGAAGCAAATTGGATATTTGAAGGAAATCCTTTTTTCCATAATTGCAATCTTTCTTTTTTGTCTGGCATATGAAATTGAATAATACTTTGAAAACGACGAACAAAGGCATCATCCATATTTGATTTAAAATTAGAAGCTAAAATGACTAACCCATTATAATTTTCTACTCTTTGCAAAAGGTAGGATACTTCTTGGTTGGCATATTTATCATGCGCATCTTTCACATTAGTCCTTTTCCCAAAAAGCGCATCCGCCTCATCAAAAAATAAAATCCAATCTTTATTTTCAGCTTTGGCAAACAAGCTCGATAAGTTTTTTTCTGTTTCCCCAATGAACTTAGAAACCACCATGGAGAGATCTATTTTATACACTTCTTTTCCTGTATATTTTCCTAATAAACTTGCAGTCAAAGTTTTCCCTGTTCCTGGATGTCCATGAAATAAAACGCGATAACCGGGTTTTAATTTTTTTGACATTCCCCATTCCTTCATCAATGTAGCCCCATGATTTACAAACGTTTGTAATTCTTGAATATTCTGAAGGGTTTCCTTTCGCAATACTAAATCCTCCCATTCCATTTGCGTTTCAATCAATTGTGCGGGAAAATTTAATCCAAACTTAGGTCGAGATATTTTTCCTGAAGTAAATAAATCAATGTACTCTTGAGATAAAACTATTCGACCACTCATTCTAGGTTCTCCAATTGGAGGTTCTTCTAACCATAGAATTCTATTTTTAGCAAAAAAATGATCTTCGGAAAAGTATTGTTGGATTTCTATTTTTTCTTTAAAGTTATTTCCTGCCAAAATAAATAAAACTGTTTCTCCAGTTGGCAAAAAACCTCTAAAGTTTTTTCCTCGGACACCTCCTAGTTGAGGAAAATCTCCTGCTTGAGGAATATTGTTTTGTATCACTTGATCAAAAAAATGGGGTTGTATATGTGGAGCTAAAGCAATCAACAAAATAAACTTTTCCTCATCCTTTAATTCTAATTTTGGCAGTTGATCATTTTCATGGGAAAACAATCCATTCAATTGAGAAAAATCAAAACTACCAATCATGCTTTCCCCATTAAAAAATGCTGTAATTCTTTTTTTGATAATCTGTTCAAGTATGCTTAATGCATCTTGAAATCCTTTATCTTTCAAAATGATATTTTCCATTAGATTTTGTTCTATATACCGTAGAATTTAATTCTACATTTTTTGATTTAATTAAAAGTGTTTAAGTTCTTGAATCTAACTAAGGAATGACTAAATGGGTATCTTAATATTTCCGGTATTCGTTTTCGAAGTCAATCCTTTACCAATTACAGCAGCACCAATTGGGCCAAGTGCTAATTTGGAAGAAGCATCTTTAACCACCTTTTGAGTGAGTGATTTCCCATCTTTATACACAGCAACTCCATGACTTGGGAATTGATCTGTTTGGTATCTCAAAACTAGTTGAGGATTTCCAGGTTGATTAGAAATAAAACCATAAACAAACGAATCAATATCTGGTGCCCATGTTAATACTAATGGGTTAGCACTTGCCATACCTAATCTAAACATATTTGCCCCTCCCATACCATTGGTTGCAGTAGTCGCAGTATCGTTATCCGAACCATTTGATTGGAGAAGAGTTAGATCTGGTATTGGCCAAATATTATCTTTAATTAATTGAAAATTATAATCCCTGTGAGTCGTACCATAATGACCTGAGTGTTTAAAATTAAACATTTGGTTTCCATCCCAATCAAATTCCATAACAGATAAAACTCGATAAGAGCCTTGATAGCCCGTATGATTATCTCCCCGATAGAAGGATTGATATTCGTAATCTAATCCTATTGAATGACCAAAACCTAATGTATCTAACCAATTACCTGCTCTCAGATGTTCTTCTGGATCCACGACTTTACTATGTGGAATCCATGCTTTCAACTCCACCTTAAAATGTGAAACTTGTGGACTAATTTCATTTGATGTATCGGACTGGTTACTAGTTGTCTCTTGGTCTTTTCTTTTTATTTCTTTTCCACCTTGTTGCACAACATGTGTCAACTCATGCGCTAACAATCTTTTCCCTTCCATATTTGTTGGAGAAAATTTTCCTTCATTAAAATAAACATCCTTCCCATGTGTAAAAGCTTGGGCACCCAAATCTTTATTCATTTGAACTGCTCGATCATTAGTATGAATCCTCACATTACTAAAATCTACTCCAAATGAATTTTCCATTTCAGTCTGTGTAGATTTTGGTAATGAAGATCCACTACCTTTACTTTGATTCAATGACTTGGCAACATTTGGACTAGCAGTATTTTGGGTAGCGGAGGTATTGGTTTTCGCTTGTACTGTTTCTTCCTCTTCTTCTTTGGCTTGAATAGATTCTTCTTCCTCCTCCATCATCTGAACGGGTTCCTCTTCTTCCTTTGTTTGGACAGTTTCTTCTTCCTCTTCCATTTTTTGAATCGGCTCTTCTTCTTCCTTACCTTGGATAGCTTCCTCTTCTTCCATCATCTGAACAGGTTCCTCTTCTTCTCCTTCCTTTTTTTGAATCGGTTTCTCTTGAATCATTTTATCTTTTTCGATTCGTTGAGTATTTGTCCCCAATTCATCTTCTTTAGCATTAGTAGCATATCGCTGAATAGAAGAAATATTTTTTTGCTGGATAGCTGGAGTGTTTCCTGTTTGTTCGCTAGGTTGATTAGTTTTATTCACTACCGCATCTGCAACGGCATCAGCCTCTTGTTCATACTTATCACCAGGTTGACCTACAGTCAATTTTGGTTGAAAAAATGCACCATCCGAAGTCGTCGCTTCTGGTGCTTTTTTGCTTTTTGAGAAAAAAGGTTTTTTGTTTTCCTCTTGTGATTTTGGATTACGATGTCTTCTTGAACGGCGAGAACTTTTTTTCATGGTTTTTAATTTTGATGTACAAATCGAATTAAATCAAGAAAATCAAACTCCCCAATATCTTTCCCTAAAGTAGGTTTCCATTTTGGATGTAATTTTAGAAAAGAGTAATCGTCATTTCTAAGAACGGTCAAAAAGCATTCTCCCAAAATGGTACTTCCAACTCGTCCTAAGTGTTCTCCTTCGTGTCCTTGCAATTCTGCTTCTTTTAAAATGTAAAACCAAAGCGGTGTCCCAGAAAGATGTTCTGTTTCAGGAACTTTTATTGGTTCAAATCCCATACGATTGGCAACATCTTCGCCTGAAGGCAAACCATATACCACTCCTCTTTTTAAGTTTCGAAAAGGCAAAGATTTTTCATAAGGATCATCGGATTTTATAAATGGAATACTATGAAATGAATTACCAATTTTAGTATCAATCAATTTTGCGAATTGACAACGTCCATCTCCAAAATTGAACATGTATCTCCAATCCACCAACTCTTTCATTTCAGTAAAGAAACCAAGTTCGAATAATCTCTTTTCTACTTTTTCATTGATTCGATTTAGGTCTCTAGTTTGAGAATGACCTGTTCGAAATGCAGCTCCTGTAAATTCTAATGGAAGTGAATTAGGATTAATAAAATATTTAGATCCATTATCCATGAGTTCCTCAAATATATTCCAATCCATTATTTTATAGAGATATTCATAAATAATCAACCAATGGTAATACCAAATTACTTGTTTTTTTGCTTCGTTAAAAGCACTACCTGTTCGACCTTTGCTCCGTAAATGGTCAACCATTCTATTGTGAAACTCTATGAATAAAACTTGTAACCGAGAAACGATAATATTTTCATCATTTCGAGCATCAGGAATGATTGCTTTTCCTTGACTATTCCGCTGCAAGTCAAACCATTCCATTTTATAATGATGGTCTTGAAAACATTTCCCAAGTAGCATTTTATCTTTATCTTCAGCATTGTATAAAAAATCTTGGGTCTTTTGACCATAGATACAATCCAAATCTAAATTGATCGTCCGATCATTTTGAAAACTTCCGATCGCATTTTGATTCCCAAGTTTGGAAGTGCTTTCGAAAGTCATATCATGTGCAAGGAATTGACTAAAAATGGATACTCCGTTAGAAATCACTCTACTATCTGACTCCTTTGATCCGATAGATTCTTTCATTTGATCCGATAACTTTTTGAGATCTTGGTCATTAACAAAGAGTGGATCTAATTCGGGAAACAATTTCGAGAAGTGATCTTTTTGCTTTGATTGAAAAATGTTATTTTGTTGTGAATGCATGGCTTGGTTTTTTGATAAAAAAATAATTGGTGTCAATCCAGTTTCTCAAATTTTCATTCAATTTTAATTAAAAACTCATTGGCTAATTTCAAATAATCAATCGCACCGTTGGAAGTTTTATCATGTCGATAAATATCAACTCCTTTTTCTTGAGCAGTAGCTAAGGCTATGTTTTCTCTGATCCGAGTTTCAAAAACTTTATTTCCATAATCGTCCTGCAATCGTTTTAAGATGGATTTGTTCATGTTTTTCCGTTGGTTATATTTGGTTAAAACAAATCCTAGGACATTGAGGTTTTCGTTGAGTTGATTTCTAATTTTTCGAAAGGTTTGCATAAACGCATGTACCCCTTTGAGAGGTAAGTACTCTGCTTGCAATGGCATCAATACATAATCACTCGCTACCAATGCATTGACGGTCAACATCCCGATGGCTGGAGGGCAATCTATAAAAATGTAATCGTATTGTTTTTTAATAGGTGCTAATAACTTGGTCAACAATTTCTCTCGCCCATATACACTTACCAACTCCAACTCTGCTGTCGCTAAATCTAACGCTGCTGGAATTAAATCCATTTCCCCTGCTTGTAGGATGGCTTTGTTGATGTCAGGTATTTCACCCATTGAGGCATCCCGTAACATTTCATAAATGGTGGGATTAGGTTCGTCTAAAAATCCTAAGGCTTGGGTTAGATTGGCTTGTGGATCAAGATCTATCAATAGTATTTTGTTGCCCATTTGTTGAAGGGCGGCAGCGAGGTTCATGGTGGTGGTGGTTTTTCCTGAACCTCCTTTTTGGATGGCTATTGAGATTGTTGACATAACATAATGTTTAATAAATTAATAAATATTAGGCATTTAGTTCAAAAAAAAATCTTTAATTTTCTTCTTTTTCCATAATTAATAATCTTTGGGTTATTAATTTAATAATATCATCAAACTGTTTGTCAGCAGCCTCTTCAATCTTTGATGGGATTGGAAGTGCAGAAGTATCATTTCGTTTTTTTCCATTTTTCGCAAAGTCTTCATTTATAGCGTTATTTGTTCTTTGTACAGCCTTCTTTTTTTCATCCAACAATGGATCAATTAATATAGCTAAGACCCCTCTAGCAATCTCCATCGCACGAATATCACCCGATTCATATTGGACTCTTAATCTTGCAAAGAGTTCAGCAATATCTAATTTCTCAATAGCTTGCTTAAATTTTTCGCTGGCCCTGTTATCTTCTGGTGTTTTGATTCTCGCTGCTAGTTCATATATCATAATCGTAGTTTGTTTATTATCCTCAACCCTACCTCTTTCAGGAAGATAGGTTGAAATCGCGTGCAGAAAATGTTTACTTACCTTAAATGGGATAATATGTTCAGATTCTAAAAAGAAAAGTCTATTGCCACCTTTTGGACGAGGTCTAGTTCCTTGTTTTCCATGTTCAGATATTTGCCCTAATTCTGCCATAGTTTTCTCCTTTGAAGTTTTTTTGGCAACTTTGCTTGAGCTTGCAGTATAATAATAATCCCAAGTATCCCCACCATCTTCAACCTCTAATGAAGTAAAAATAGGGAACCTCATTTTAATCCTAACAACTACCTGCTCTGCTTCCTCTTTAGTAATTGCACCACTATCCAAATATTGTCTTTCCTCTTGAGCCAAAGCATCTAATCCCTCCCTAATCCTTCTTTCTTTTTCCTGAGGATCAAGATTTTCATTTGCATTAGAATTAGGGTCTTGTACTATTTCGGAAACTTCAGCTTTACCCTTACCTGGTACTCGTTGATTTCTATCCCCTATATCAACTTGGAAGTCCCAACTATCTCCTCCATCAATCACTCTACTACTTTCAATAACAGGATGAGCATTATGCCAATTTTCAGAAAGTGAACTTGCCTGATTTTGGGAAAGTTTTCCTTCCTCATTCGCTCCCTGTTCCATCCTTCGATCCAAATCTCGCATAGCTTCATGAAGTAACCTCACTCGTTCCGCCTCACTCATAATCGGCACTTCCACCAAATGATTACCATTATCCTGTCGAGCATGTCGAACAAAAATTTTCACTTGTTCATCATTCTGATCTCTAATCTGAACTTGATCTAAACCATATCTACCTCTTATTCGATTAATCTTACTTCTGACAACTGCAATGGTAGGCTTCTCTCTGGAATCGGCAATATCTGAAATATCAGAAAGCCCTCTCATATATTTTTGCTCGTCAGGTAAATTACGCAAATTCTCCTCTTGTTGACCACCTCTTGGGATACCTTCTCCACCTTCCTCTACCGTAGGTTGATTTTCCAAATTGCCTTCTGCATTTCCATCTATCCATTCTCCTTCCGGGCTTTCTTCACTATTCCCTCTTTGATTAGGAGGAGGATCTGCCATCACATCCGCAGTAAATTGTTCGGGATCAAACTCTACTGGTGAAAACTCAATTTCAGGAACATCAGGAGATCCCACCAACCAATCTAAATCAGCACCAATCCCCATACTATCTCCGATAGGATATTGAACATCACCTAGTGGAGATTCTTCTCGACCATCAGGAGCAGGTGACCACCAAGGACTATCTAGTTCATAAAATAAAGCTCCTGAAAGTTGCATAAATAACTGTGCCGCCGCTTCAAAGTGTCCTCGAAGATGTGCTTCTCCCACCTTACCTCCTTCGGGTGCTTGACTTTCGGCATATTCAAATGTTGGTCTAGCCAAAGCATAGGCTCGTAATCCTGCAGCAGCAGTTACATTTACACCTGCTTTGATATCATGACCAATTAAAGTTAACCCAACTCCTGCTTCTGCTTCTAAGCCCAACACCGCAAAAGCATTAATCGCTAAAGCTCCTGAAATAGAGAATTGTTGTAAAACAGATGGATCAGTCGAGTAGGTTCCTTCCAATCGAATATCTCTTAAGACCAGCGGTCCAAATCCTGCATTGATAAACATCCCAACGCTTGCAAATAAAAAGACTTGACCGACTAAAGGAATTCCATATCCAGCTCTTATTTCGACTTTAAATAAATCTACTTTCTTACCTCGCTGCTCCATTAATTCTATCTCATCAGGAACTGTCAATTCGCCAATCATAGTTACGTGACCTTGTGCATCAATTCCAACTTTCGCAGTTCCTTCTAGCCAAGGAGTAATGGTTGCAGTAACTTCTCCCCAACCGGCTAAGACTTGGTTTCCAAGAGTCTTTGGAGTTTCAGGAGCTTCTGTACTTTCCGCTTCTTGTTCCATGGTATTCAAGCCTAAAGCAGCATGCATCATCTGTCTTGAACGAGCACTATCTGTTACCAATAATGTAATTGATCCATTAAATTTTTCGGATTGAATTTGTCCAGTACCTTGAATAGTAATTACTCCTGCTAAATATTCTGCTTCAATTGTTGCATGAACATTTGCAATGTCTGCTTCAATTATTGCTCGACCGTTTAATGCTCCTGTTTCATCTCTAGCAATAGTAAATGCTCCACTTGCTAAACCATCAATATTAATATTCGTATTGAGATTAAATGATAAGTTGTTGCCAATAATTCCTATTCCTCCTCCCATCTCTAAGAAGCCATCTACGGTTGTGGTTAATTCATTTACTTGGAAGACCAAACGTCCATTTTCAAAAGTATTTTCAATTCCTCCTCCTGGAACCACAATTGGTTCTAGACCTAGGAAATTCATGGCTTCTAAATTCTCATTAATTTTTCTAATTAAACCTATTGCATTTCCAATAGCCTCCGTTCCTACTCTTACACTTAAAAATCCAGTCACTTGTCCTTCTTCTCCAAAAGGATTTAAAATTAAAACTGGATGAATACCTGCTTCTCTTAATGGATTTAGAAAATCCATACCATTGACATCTAAATACTGACTTCCAAATCTATTACTTTGTGATAAAATAAATCGCCCTGGTCGATTTGCTGTTTCTCGTCTAGAATCAATTCGGACATAAATATTTCCATGATAAGTACTTCCAATTTTAACTGGAACTTGTACTTCTCTATTCGGACTAGTTGGCCCTGCAAAATCTAAATATGCTTGCCATGCTGCATTAGGAGCAAATCTGTGTGTGATATCAATTGCATCTGATGGTCGTTGTGGGTTTTCAATTTCAGGGGAATCAGTTGTAGGTGTTTCGGTTGATACTTCATCCTCTTTTTGTACCGAAGGTGTTCCA
>CALGJW010000165.1 GCA_937930025.1 uncultured Saprospiraceae bacterium
TTGCTTTACTCGTGTTATTTGCGTTAGCAGGAGGCCTTTCTTTAATAGCAATTTTTCTTTTTAAAAATAGGAAAACACAATTGCTTATTGGTCGACTTTCTATAGTAGCCAATCTAATAGGGCTTATTTTAGCAATTGTACTATTTCTTCAAGATAAGGACAGTTTAGGAGCGGCCATTCCCGAAGATGGGTTGGGCTTATACCTCCCCGTTATTTTCATGGTTTTTGGTCTTTTAGCTCAAAGAGCCATTAATAAAGACGAAAAACTAGTCCGGAGTATGGATAGATTAAGATAAAGTCGAAACAAAAAAGGGCGATTATCAATAAAGATAACCGCCCTTTTATATTTCGTTTTTTACTAATTATCTTTCTTGCTTTTGCTTAGCGGAATAGTTCACTTTCAATTGACCTGTTTTTCTCAATTGAGTCTTAATATCTTGTACGATACCCATGGTTACTTTACCATCGATCCGCAAAGAACTAGTGATTCTTGCTCTCTTATTTTCAGGAACTTTTACTTTATGACGTTCCAGAAAAAGAGGAATCTCGGCTACTGTTGAGAACTTATCCCCAAGTTGAAGTCTAGGCTTCGTACCGTGTGTATCCTTAAAATTATCTTTTGGCTTTCCGATATACAAGTAGTTCACTAGTGACTTTTCTTGTAGTTTAGTCAATTCGGTTGCGCTAGGAGTCACCACATCCACTTTCAATTCTGAATCTCTTAACACAGTTACAACCATGAAGAAAAACAATAACATAAAGATGATATCGGGCAAGGAAGCCGTAGATACTTCTGGCATCACTTTTCCTCTTTTCTTTGAAAATTTTCCCATCTGATTTAATTTTTATTCTTCTCCAAAAGTAGTTGGCTCTGCTTCAGAAAGTACAAAAGGAATAGCACTTTTAATTGCCTTTTTCTGTTCACGAGTCATTGAATCACTATAATCAGTTCCATAACGTCTTTGAGCATCTTCGTTCCAAAGTTCGTTATAGGCACCTTTCAGTTCATTGTATACTTCCAGATAGGTTTCGTAATTGGTTCCTCTATCATTTTTCAGAGAAATAATGGCCTTATTAGGAGCTTCAGAAAGATCTTCCGCTCTACGCGGATTCATAATAAATTCTTTGGCTCTTTCTCTAAGCTGCATGATATCAGCAGGTTCTCCTCTTACCAAAAGTTGATTACTCGCGTTAACGAGCACCGAAAATACATTACGTGTTTTCAACTTAGTAGGATCTACTTCATCTTCAGACCAAGGCGGCAATTTCACCGTTATCCCTTTGTCCTCAACTACTGTAGTCGTCACAAGGAAAAAGATCAAGAGCAAGAATGCAATATCAGCCATCGAACCGGCATTAATCTCATTGCTCATTCTATCACGTGAGTTCGTTTTTGCCATGATCTAGTTTATTTAAAGAAGTTACGCACTTCAGAGAAAATGAAAACGATTACTGCCAAAGCCAATAATATCAGTACAGTTGTGATACAGGCACTAATAGTAGTACTCACGCCATCTGTTATAAAGAACTTTTCCATAGTTTCAGCAATTGGTCCTTCACGATCCACAGAAGCCGTAGCTCTTGCTACCATGAAAGCGATTCCTATAGCGACCAAACCTGCCAGTCCTTTCATAGAACCTTTCAAGTCTGAAGCCACATGGAACAAACCAAACCCAACCATAGCCAATGCGCAAATAATTACTAGGGCAATAGATAAATAGATACCAGCATTGAAAGCGGTTGTTTGAAGCTGCTCTTCTTTTGCCAATGATCCAAAGTCATCTCCAATTCCTGTTAGGATAGATATCAAAGTGATCGCAACCACTAAGGCACCTAGCCCAAAGGCGAATAGCTGACCATTTTTTGTTAGTATTTTATACATATTAAAATATATTAACGATCAGTAAATCTTATTTGAAAACATTGTTGCTAGCCATAACGTCGACTAGGGCAATTGAAGCATCTTCCATTTTGTTTACAATGCCATCAATTTTAGAAACGATATAATTGTAAAAGATTTGAAGGATAATCGCAACGATCAATCCAAATACAGTTGTTAAAAGGGCTACTTTAATACCATCTGCAACTACTGCAGGGGAAAGGTCACCAACTTGAGCAATTCTATCGAATGCTTGAATCATCCCGATTACTGTACCCATAAATCCGAGCATCGGTGCAATCGCGATAAAAAGTGAAATCCAAACTAGTCCTTTTTCTAAAAGACCCATTTGCACTCCTCCATAGGAAACAATTGCCTTTTCGACAGCCTCAGGGCCGCCATTGGCGTTCTTCAGTCCTTCATACAAAACACTTGCAGTAGGACCTTGAGTGGACTTACAGACTTCCATAGCACCTTGAAGGTCTCCAGCTTTTAAGTTTTCATCAATTCTTTCCAACAACTTGTCAGTATTGGCGGTAGCAATATTCAAAGTGATGATTCGCTCAATACAAAAAGCTAGGCCCAGTATCAAACAAGTAAGTACCAGCACCATAAAACGCCAGTCACCCTCGATGAAATATTTTTTAAGAATTTGAAAGCCAGATGGTTCAGCTTGTGCGGCCAATTCAACAGCTCCAGAATAAATACTGATTCCGAAGACCAGCAATAACGCAGATAATTTTCGCATAGTAAATTACGGTTTAACGAATTTTGTTTTTTAGTTACAGGATTCAATAGTATTCGCGCGGAGAGTAAGGGATTCGAACCCTTGAAACCCTTTAGAGGTTTACACGCTTTCCAAGCGTGCGCCTTCGACCACTCGGCCAACTCTCCGTATCATCAAATTCAGGTACAAACTGTTTTTGGTTAATCACCCGAAAATCGAAGGGTAACTCTTAAACCCTAGGACACAAAAATTGTAAATTAAAGTAAGAATTCAAAATTTTTTGCTGAATCCTATCTTCCATATACCATATTTGTTTGGCCCTTTTAAATAAGAGCAATATCCTATTACTTATTCGCCTCAGTACCAAAGACTTTTGGAAAAAGCCTTTTTGAATTTTCTGAAGTGACTTCAGCAATTTTTTCTTCGGTTGTCTGGTATAAAGATGCTACTTCTTGGGCAATTTGGCGTATGTAAGCACTTTCATTTCTTTTTCCTCTAAAAGGAACAGGTGCTAAATAGGGAGAATCCGTCTCTAATACAATAAATTCCATGGGTATTTTACCAAGAATTTCTTTCAATCCGCCTCTCTTGAAGGTAACTACTCCTCCAATTCCCATATAAAATCCTAAATCCATGATGGCTTTCGCCTCCTCTAAACTTCCACCAAAGCAGTGAAATACGCCATTTGGAGCAGATGAACCCATTCCTTTTAGTAAATCTATTGCTTCACTAGTAGCTGCTCTGGAATGAATAACGACTGGAAGATCAAGCTCTTTGGCCCATTTACATTGAACGATAAATGCCTCTTTTTGCTCATTGAAAAATGTTTTATCCCAGTGCAAGTCCAAGCCCATCTCGCCTACTGCACAAAAATCTCTTTTGAACAACCATTTTTTTACTAAGTCTAACTCCTCCTTATAATTTTCTTTCACGCTACAAGGATGAAGTCCCATCATAGGAAAACAATGATCCGGATATTGGGATTCTAATCCCAGCATGTCATCTATCGTACTACTATCTATATTAGGCAGCAGCATATAGTTGATTTTCTGGGCAAGGGCACTTTCGATCATTTCTGCTCTATCCTTTTCAAACTGCTCCAGAAATAAATGAGTATGGGTATCTACAAAATACATTTAATGAAATTTGGCTCACAAAAGTAATGCTTTCTTATGCATGCTGTATCAATCCATATATTTAGATACATTTGGAAAAAGAATTGTTCATGGCTAAAAAGAAGAAATTCTACGTTGTTTGGCATGGGAATGAACCTGGAATTTATGAGACTTGGAAAGAGTGTGAGGTTCAAATAAAAGGAGTTCCTGGAGCTCGATATAAAAGCTTTGAGAGCAAGGCAGAAGCTATTGCAGCCTACAATGGAAATGCTATGGATTTTGTCTCTCAAAAAAAGAAAGGAGTTTCAACGAGAGATGTTATCGCTCGCGAAAAAGAGGTGGTTATTCCGTCTTGGTCAGTAGATGCAGCTTGTTCAGGGAACCCGGGACTAATGGAATATCAAGGAGTTATCACCAAAGATGGGACTCAAATTTTTCATATGGGTCCTTTTCCTCAAGGAACAAATAACATTGGAGAATTTCTCGCACTGGTGCATGCATTGGCATTACTAAAGCGTGAAAAATTAGAACAATTACCAATATATTCGGATTCAAGAATTGCAATTGGATGGATAATAAAAAAGAAATGCAATACAAAATTAAAACAAACAGCACAAAATAAACAGCTTTTTCAGCTTATCAATCGAGCAGAAAAATGGTTAAAGGAAAATAAGGTCACTACTCCAATTTTGAAATGGAAAACCAAAGTTTGGGGCGAAATTCCTGCAGATTTTGGAAGAAAATAAATACTAAGGTCTCACAAATTTCATTTTATATTTAGATTCAATCTCTCCTTTTTTAATATGCTCTAACTTCCTTTTGATTCTTCTTCGTTTCAATGGCTTTAGATGTTCGGTAAAAAGGATTCCATCAATGTGGTCATACTCGTGCTGAATCACTCTAGCGTTAACTCCACTGAACACCTTGGTATGTTCTTTCCAGTCTGTATCAAAATAATTTAGCTTAAGCTGAGCTGGTCTTTCCACCTCTCCATGTATATCAGGTATGCTCAAACAACCTTCTTCATAGCTCCAAGGTTCTCCTCCCTCCTGAATTTTTTGAGCGTTGATAAAAGCCATTTTTATACCTTCCGCTTCTTTTCCTTCGTCCATCATTTGAATGGTATCGATCAAAAAGATTCTGATCCCCAAACCTATTTGAGGAGCTGCAAGACCTACACCATTTGCGTTGTACATGGTTTCCCACATATTATTAATCAATGCTTTTAAATCGGGGTAGCTTGAATCTATTTCCTCTCCTACTCTTTTTAGTACTGGCTGACCGAAGGCATATATCGGTAAAATCATAATTCAAAAAATTCCTTTTTCTATTAAATATTCTTCTAGCAGCAAAGATGCTGCAATTTTGTCTACGAGCGATTTATCCCTTCTCTTTTTCTTTTTCGCACCTGATCTCAGTAAGACTTCCTTCGCTTTTTTAGAACTATTGGTTTCATCATGTAATACAACTTCCACAGCGGGAAATTGTTTTTTGAGTTTGGCCACAAACTCCAAGACCTTTGGATGAAATTGTGCTGGCTGACCATCTAGCATATAAGGTTCTCCAACCACAATTAGTTCCACAGTTTCTTTTTCGAGATATTCCTTCAAATAGGAAAAGATCTCGTGGGTTGAAACAGTGATTAGCGGAGAAACAATAATTTTCAATGGATCGGTAACAGCAATGCCGACTTTCTTACTTCCGTAGTCTATACCAAGAATTCTACTCACGGAACAAAGATACAAGCAATTTGGTGGGTAAAAAAAAGTCCCTCCCTAAATAAATAGGAAGGGATCATCCCAAAACCGTTTTAACAATAAAAATCTTAATGACTTTTAGTCACAATATCTTTTGTTAATCCAAATTTTGCATTAAACGTACCTAGGAAAAAAATTGCAGAGAATACTGCTGTGTGGATTGATATGTTCACAGTGTATGACCCTACTGCATAGGTCGGTCAATAATTGTTCGAGATTTTTGGATTATAATTTTAATACTGAATACCTCACAAATATACAGTAAGCATCAAGTAATTGAATACCCTAAATGGGGTATATTTAAAATGAGGCATAAAAAAAGCCCCCTCTCGACCGAAGTTGAGAAGAGGCCATCCCAAAAACCGATTTTAAAGCATTCTTAAATCGGATATTGAGTAAGGAAGATGTCTATGCAAAAATTGCTATAGTCATCCGGTGCGGAGGGCACAAGGCCCTCCTTCCCGGTTATATATTAATCAATAATGATCATCTTCTTAGTTGCACTGAATTCCTCAGTATCTAACTGGTAGTATAACACTCCAGTAGCTCCTAAGTCAGCAGTACTTACTGTCTCCTTGTTGTATCCTTTAGCATAATCTCCTTCGATTAACTTTAAGATTCTTCCAGACACATCGTAGATAGTAATTGATGCACTCGCTGCTTCTGGCAATACGAATCCAATCTCAGTTACATCCTTGAATGGGTTTGGTTGATTCTGAAGTAATTCAAAGTTTGAAGTTGCTACAGTTGATACATC
>CALGJW010000166.1 GCA_937930025.1 uncultured Saprospiraceae bacterium
ACAACTGAACACAGGAACACTTCCACACGCTATTATTTTCGACTACGAAGTATTGGAGCAAGAAGGATTTCGATTTGTTGAATTTCTATCTAAAAATGAATCATTGAGATTGATTCCTTTAATTGGAATTGCAAATCAAAATAGAAAAATTGATGCAAAATCTTGTCTTATTAAAGGCATAGATGACGTATACAATAAGCCAGTGCATTGGAAGGACCTTTTCAAAAGAGTAGAACTTCTGCACAAATACAAAAAGAACTTTATTGGACCTGCTGACACAAAGGAGAATGCTCCTAGAATAGTAAGCTTGCCAAAGAGAGTTTTTGATATCGCATTTGCATCTTTTATGATACTTATCTTAAGTCCAATCATGTTGATGATTGCACTATTAATTAGACTAGAATCAAAAGGTCCAATTATCTATAAGTCTAAAAGAGTTGGTACAGGATATCAAGTTTTTCATTTTCTGAAATTTAGATCAATGGTAGTTGATGCAGATGAGCAGCTAAAAAAGTTAGCTCATTTGAATCAATACGCAGATAGAGGGAATAGTGCATTTGTCAAATTGAGTAATGATCCTAGAATCACTAAGATTGGTAAAATCATTAGAAAAACTAGTTTGGACGAATTGCCTCAGTTGTTCAATGTTCTTCGTGGAGAAATGAGTATCGTTGGTAACCGCCCGTTGCCTCTGTATGAAGCTGAAGAAATGGTACGGGATGCGTGGGCTCAAAGATTTTTAGCTCCTGCTGGTTTGACCGGTCTATGGCAAGTAACTCCGGGCGGAAAGGATAACCTTAGCGCTGAAGAAAGAGTTGGACTGGATATCGAATATGCTGAAAGCAACAATTTTTGGCTTGATATGAAGATTCTATCTAGAACTCTTCCAGCAATGATTCAAAAGGAAAGCTAATTTGACGACTTACTTAAGTCTTTAATATTACTCCGACATTATAATAACCAAGAATTTGGCCGCTCATTTTAACTTTTTCGTTATAGGGCGGCCTTTTTATGCTAATAGCTGTATTCGGGAACAGTAGTTGCAGTACCTTTAGCCTAGATTTTATCACAAAAACCGAAAAATATATCTGGATGGAAGAACATCCATTAGTCAGCATTATTTCAGTGAATTTCAATCAGTTAGAGGCCACTATGGAGATGTTAGTCTCCCTGGAACACTCAAGCTATCCAAATTTCGAAGTAATTGTTGTGGATAATGGTTCTGTGCAGAACCCAGGATCCAAGATTCTGAATCGATTTTCCGATACTATATTTATTCGATCTGACGAAAACCTTGGATTTGCAGGAGGAAATAACCTTGGAATCGAAAGAGCATCAGGCGATTTTCTGTTTTTTATCAATAATGATACTGAAATCGTTTCTGGTTTAATTTATCAATTAGTAGCCCAGTTCAATAAAATAAAGGGTTTAGGGGCAATCAGCCCGTTGATTTATTACCATCCTTCTGTTGCCAATGGTCGACAAAATCTAGTACAATTCGCAGGAGCGACCCTTGTTCATCCCTATACCGGCAGAAATCAAACTTTAGGACTGGGAGAATTGGACAACGGTCAATTTCGCATTCCTGAAGAATCACCTTATGCACATGGCGCGGCAATGATGATATCTCGAGAGGTGTTGGAAAAAGTAGGCCCTATGCCTGAAATGTTCTTTTTGTATTACGAAGAGTTAGATTGGTGCGAGCAAATACGAAAGGCTGGTTATAAAATCTATATTGATCCAGTAGCTAAAATATACCATAAAGAATCCTTGGCAGTTGGTAGAGATAGTCCGATGAAGACTTATTTTTTAAATCGAAATCGCCTCTTGTTTATAAGAAGAAATAGATCTTTTATTCAAGTACTTGGCTTTTGGATATTTTTGCTTTTTTTCACTATTCCGAAAAACTTGATTGTATACATTACTAGCGGAAAATGGGATCATATAAAAGCGCTTTTAAAAGGCGTAATGTGGAATATAAAGCATGATAAAAACAAAACTGTTTTTCACGGCTGGTCAATGCCCAAACCCGTAAATTCTTAGACAAACCGAATTCAAAATGAGCATATTAGGAACTATCTTTCTTATTGTTTCGATCATATTCGCCGGCTTTTTAATTCTGCCTTTTTGCATCGTTTTGCTTAGTAGATTTTATAAAGACCCAGTGGCGAACAAGCCCTTTTCGAAAAAGGAAGCGGACTTCGGTTGTATCATCACTGCCTATAAAAACGAAGAAATCACTAAACCGGGAGTACAAGCTTTGTTGAAACAGACCTACAAGAATTTTGAAATATATTTGGTTTGCGACGGTTGCGATTTTGAAGATTATGGAATTTATGATGATCGGCTAACTGTGTTTGTACCAAAACCACATTTGAATTTAAAAGCCAAATCGATTATCCATGCAATGGATAATTTTAAAAGGGCTCACGAATATACCGTCGTTTTGGATGCAGACAATCTAACGCACCCGGACTTCTTAGCCCAATTGAATAAATATGTTCAAGAAGGACATCGATCGGTTCAAGGTCAACGAACCGCAAAAAATTTGGATTCGGTTTATGCCTGTGCTGATGCCACCGGTGAATTTTACAAAAATTATATTGAACGCTTGGTGCCATATTTGGTCAAGTCATCTTCTGTGATCTCTGGTTCAGGAATGGCTGTGAAAACCGATCTATACCGAGCGTATCTTGATAGCCCAGAAATTCAACAAGGAAAAGAGAAGTGGAAAAAAATGCTGCAAGAGGATAAGATTTTGCAAAATTTTCTCTTGAGAAAAAA
Organism: uncultured Saprospiraceae bacterium; assembly: GCA_937930025.1. GTDB lineage: Bacteria > Bacteroidota > Bacteroidia > Chitinophagales > Saprospiraceae > JABDJM01. Next base: position 2,785 of record CALGJW010000166.1, read on the forward strand.
TGAAAAAATAGCTTACGCTTGGGACGCAATAGTTTATGATGAAAAAGTTACGACTGGAGAGCAAGTAGAAACTCAAAGATCTCGCTGGTTATATTCTTATTTTCAAAATCTTCCTAATAGTACTGGAATCTTTTTACGTGGGCTGATAGGCTTGTCTTGGAATCAAATTCTTTTTGGATTGATAACTTTTTCGCCGCCACTTTTTATTCTGATATTTCTAGCCGGTACGTTGGCTATTGCAGGCCTATTTTTTAATCTAAAAGCCAGCATGCTTTTGTTTACCAGCTTGGCGATTTTTGCCGGAACAATACTTTGGACTTTGAAGCTTTCAAAAGCGCCTAAAGAAATATGGAGCGCCCTATGGGGATTACCATTATTTGTACTCAAACAAGTTACCGCTTTAGGTAAAATGGCAAATCCAAATAAGAACTTCAAGCATACGGAGCATAAGCGGCCAGTATCAATTGATGAAGTATTAGAAAACACGAACGAAAAATAATTCGCATTTTTGTCCCTCATTCATGCAAAAGCCGAGTTCCAATAACTTATTACGCATTTCATTGCTTGTCAATTTGATTACTCTAATTGCTGGGCTAGGGCTTGTTTATTGGATGGGCGGATTCCAACATCTTGTCAATAGACTTAAGAATAGAGGACTTTCTGCGGAATATGAAATGCAGATTTCTCAACTAGAATTAATCCCAACTAAGCCAAAAGACATAGTTTTTCTTGGCAATAGTTTAATTGCGAATGGCCAATGGCAGGAGTGGTTTGGGGAAAACAGGGTGGGGAACCAAGGAATCCGAGGTGATGGAATTGAAGGGATAATGAAAAGAATCCCTAGAATTGCTGAGTCAAAACCTGAAAAGTTAATAGTCTTAATCGGTATCAACGATTTAGCTTTTCATGATTCCCAATGGCTTCTTGAAAAATATACCCTTTTGGTGAAACAACTAAAAGATCAAATGCCCACCACAAAAGTGTTCATTCAAAGCATCTTACCTGTTAATAATCACGTAAAAGATACTGGATATTCCAATGAACGTATTTCCTTGTTTAACAAAGAATTAGAGAAATTGGTGACTCAAGCGAAACTGTATTTTGTGGACCTTAAGCCATTGTTTGCGGATCAAAGTGGTAATCTACATGAGAATTGGACCTTGGATGGCTTGCACTTAACAGGAATAGCTTACGAACAATGGGCCCTATTTTTGAAACAGCAGATTTCATATACAAAAACTGAATAAGCATTGATATTTAATAGTCTACATTTCTTAATTTTTATAGCAGCATTTCTACCCATTTATTTTGGGTTAAAGGGGAGGTGGAGACTATGGTTATGCTTGATCGGTTCCTACTACTTTTATGGAGTATGGGATTGGCGTTTTTTGAGTTTGATAATGATCTCAACGCTTATTGATTATTTTGTTGGGTTACAATTAGACCAGACGAATGATGAGGTAAAAAGAAAACGGATGTTGATTATCAGTATGGTAGTTAATCTGGGATTTCTTGCCTTTTTCAAATATTTCAATTTCTTTATCGGCTCTTTCCAAGAAATTTTACTTGGAATGGGATTAAGTCCTTCCATTCACACGCTGAAAATAATTCTTCCCGTCGGTATTTCCTTTTATACCTTTCAATCCATGTCTTATACAATAGATGTGTATAAAAGGAAAATTGCGGTGGAAAAAGACTTCATTCGTTTTGCCACGTTCATTTCGTTTTTCCCACAATTAGTGGCTGGACCGATCGTTCGGGCAAGTGATTTTTTACCACAATTTCAAACGGATAAAAAATTCGAGTGGGATAGAATACTAGCTGGGACAGGACAAATCCTTTTCGGGTTTTTCAAAAAAGTCGCTGTAGCGGATTCTTTAGCTCCATTTGTAGATCAATGTTTTGCAGCACCGGGAAGTTTTGGTTCCTTGCATTTGCTGATAGGAGTGATTTTTTGGAGTTTTCAAATATATTGCGATTTCTCCGGCTATTCTGACATTGCCATTGGTTTGGCTAGAGTCCTTGGATTCGATTTTCCAGATAACTTTCGTACTCCATACTTTTCTAAAAACTTTAGTGAATTTTGGCAACGTTGGCATATTAGCCTCTCCAGCTGGTTAAAGGATTATCTATACATTCCACTAGGAGGAAATCGTTCAGGTAGTTTTGGTTCTATCTTTTTTATCGCTCTAGCTATGATTTTGAGTGTAGCAGTTACGCAATGGTTATGGCTTATTCCAATCTATGTAATTGGAACAGTATGGATTTATTTGAGGATGAAAAAGGATGAAAAGACGAGAGCTAAAACCTATACCTATATGAATAACATGGTCACCATGTTACTAGGTGGTTTGTGGCACGGCGCGGGTTGGGCCTATGCGTTTTGGGGCTTTCTTCATGGAATGTATTTGATTGGGCAAAGAGTATTAGGTCCGCCATGGACTCGAATGCTGAATGCTATTCGTACGCCCCAGTTTATTCAAAATGCCTTGGCCATCTTAATCGTCTATTTTTTAACCTGTGTAGCTTGGATATTTTTCCGAGCACCTACTTTCGATATTGCCGGTCAAGTGATTAAAGGAATCGTGAGCTTTGATGCTTTTAATTTTGGATCCGTAGTTAATAAATTCTGGGTGGCAAAGGGATTTATATTAATCCTTATTCTATTGCTAATAGAAGTGGCCAATCTTAGATTTACTTTTTATAAAGTTATACAAAAAAATCCTTTGTTTCGAGTCGCTAGTTTTGCCGTATTGCTTTGGTTGATTTCATTCTTTGGATCATTTGGATCTAATTCATTCATTTACTTTCAATTTTAATAGGAGTGAAAAAAATACTTTGGATACCAGCATTGATTGTACTTTTCTTCATCGGAGATAGAGTAGGAGGTATGCTGTTGAAAAAGCTAACGCAGCAATCAAACTTTCGGTACTCTAGAATGTATTACCAGAATGCAGAAGCAGATATATTATTGCTTGGGAACTCTAGAGGTCTAATGTTTTATCAACCCGCAATAGAAAAAATTACCGGAAAGAAAACCTTTAATTTTTCTTACAACGGAATGCCTGCACAAATGGGAGCGGCATTAGTAAAGGATTATGTTGAAAAATACAAAAAGCCGAAATTGCTTTTGATAGATATTACTTTAGCCGATAGAAATAATGCTGCCTTGATTGCTGGAATGTCCGCTTATGCAGAGGCTTCACCAAGATTAGATTCATTAATCAAAGCAGTAAATCCAAAGGCTGCGGGAGCAGCCAAGGTAACCCAACTCTTCAGATACAACTCTGAAATTTGGCAAAGAGCCATGCGCTATTTAAAGGGATCGGATGAAGATTGGTTAAATGATAGAGAGATCAATCAGTTTATGATGGATCAAGCTTTAATAGACAATCCACTTGATTTTACTTTTGCTAACGAAGAAAATATGGTCCCAGCAGATTTATTTATAGAATTGAAAAAAGCTATTGATTTTGCTAAATCAAAAGGGATTAAAGTTGAGCTTTTAATCAATCCATATTATCCACCTTTTTTCAATCGTTCAAATGGTTTTGAACAGTGGAAGGAGTTAGCAGAAAAAACCTTGGGACAAAGAATAAATGATTACAGCAATGCATTGACGGACCCAAAGTTTTTTACTGATTATCAACATTGCAATAAGACCGGAAGTACAGCCTATATGAAGTTGCTAAAAAGGGATGGAATATTAAATTGATCGAAGTGATAAAAAAAGCCGCTGGAAATTTCCTAGCGGCTTTTTTTTATTTCCTGCTACGGCGTTTTTCTCGCTCATCTAATCTTTTCTTATACTTTAGGGCCTCTTTATAAGGTATCCCAATATATTCTTCTAATCGAATAATAGAGGCTTTGGTATCGGCTTCAGCTAACGCGACAGATTCCTGAGAAGCGTAATAGGATCCAGAGGCTTGATTCAAATCTTCAAAATCAACTTCACTTAATCTAAATTTTTCACTGATTAAAACAAAGCTTGCCTTAGTATCTTTTACTGCTAGCTTTCTGATTTCCATTACTTCTTCCGCAGCTATAATTTGAGCATATGCTTCTAACACTGCTCTTCTCGTTCCTAATTTCTTTTGGTCTAAATCAAATTCTGCTATTTGTCTTCTAACCTCGGCTGTTTTCACTCTGTGTTTTGTAGTCAACAAAGTCCCGAGATTAAAACCTGCCTGTAGATTATAGATAGGGAAAAACACAGGAATATCAATTTGGTCTTTATAGATCAATTGACTTAGCGAAATGTTGTTTAAGTTGAAAGAAGCCGATAGATCGTTCATCCAGGCTTTTCTTGCAAGTTGCTTTTCCAACTCATAAAGCTCTAATCCGGCTATAATTCCTTTGTTCTCTGGGCTATTGTTCCAAGCGAGTTGAACGAGGTATTCTTCGAAATTTGCTGCCTGAGCGTCCTCTGGGGTAACGATCTTGTCTATATCAAAGGTTTGTGCGCCCAAAAAAATTGGAAGGCTCAGTATACCAATGATGAATAGTTGTTTAAAAATCCTTGTCATGAGATGGATGTAATTTAATGGTTATATGTTCAAGATTTATGCCGGAAACGACCGCTTGATTTATTATCTAATTCCGAAATTCCTTTACCGGGTTGTAATGTTGTTCTAAATGGACTATCGTACTGCTGATGGTCATCAAATTCTTTGAGTCGGACAATCATAGCTACTAATATGTAAAAGGTAATACTAGTCGGAAGTACAACAATTGCTTCTTGTGGATAATTCGCCAAGATCAATTGAAATACGACAACAGTAAGCCCGAGATATATATTTTTAACAACGGGATCTCTAACCCTTAAATAGTTGTAAATCGAGGTTCGAATAATTACGAATAACAAAGCGGCATAGAGTAATAAACCAACCCAGCCCAACTCGACAGCGATTCGTACAAATCCAGAATCATGTGCAAATTTGGCTAACTTAGAATTTGGGGTAAATCTTTGTCCCCACATTCCTGTGGCTCCTAGCCCGGCTCCGAACGGATGACTGTGAATAAATGGTTGAATTTTAGTTTGATTATTTAGTCTAACATTAATTGTGTCATCACTTTTACTCAAATCAAAAGCAGATTGTACTCGAAACAAAACTGCGGAACTAGTAGACTTTAGGACGAATAAAGTACCTAAGGCAATCAAGCAAATTAGGCCGATGATATGTTTTTGCTTTAAAGTTAGCGTAACGAGAAATACTACTCCCGCTGGAACTAAAACAAATGGAGTTCTTGACCCAGCGTAAATCATTGCAGCGAACATACAAAGAGCAGCAAAAATTAATATTATTTTTCTTGATAATCGATAGGGTCCAGTGGCTAGGATCAAGCAAAAAGTGCCTATGTAGGCCATATAGATTCCATAGTTAGTAGGATCAGAGAAAAAAGAAAAAATTCTTATTCTAGACCATTGGAAAATCAATTCAAATCGATGTGGATCGGAATAAAGCCAAACCAATTCCTGTTGTGTAAAACCAAAAAATTCTTGCTTTAATCCATAAAGCGCAGAAACGAAGGCAAGTAGTAATATAAATTTTAGAATATTGAGAATATGGCTTAGTTTTTTAAACCCATAACAAGCAATAAAATATAATAATATTAATCCAGCCATAGATCGAACGGTAAATAAATAAGCCATTCGAGACTCAGCGGTTGGATTAAATGCTTGGGCCAAATTGTAACCAACCCAGATTAGAACCAAACCTGAGATTGGACTTTTTGCCCAACTAAAATCCCGTTCTTTAATTTGTTGAACAAGTAAACCGAAGAATAAAACGAATAGCATTATATCTAGGGAGGTTCCTAAGGGTAGATTAATATATTTTGAAGGAAGACCCATGAAAACGGCTATAAAGAGAATCAGGCCGAGGCCGAAAACGATATCTGCCATACTCCAGAGTACTACAGGAATACCTACTATTAATGCAAGTAAAACAATACCGAAGCTGATTGAGGTGGAGGCAATGACATAGGCTAATAACAAGCCAACTATAACCATCAGGGCGAAGCCTAATGGAGAATACAACTTTTGTAATACCAGCTGCTCTGAGAGCCAGTACCTAAAAGTTTGATATGCCTTGCTTACTTGTTCCATATTTTTCTAAAAAAACAACACCTTTAAGCAACTAGCCGCAATCAAGGCAAAAGCCAAGCCTACCGCCAAAAATTCGATGAATTTCTCCTTCTGTGTTAATTTTACATTTTTAAATCGTTCTTCCGAATTCATATTTAATCGTTAATGTGTAATTGGTTGAACAGTAGTATTAGAATTTTCTTTATTCTCTTCCTCCTGAATTTTTTCACTTTGTTCTTCTTCAGTGGAGTATTGCGCATCAAATTCTTTTAACCGAACACTCATTGACATAAAGATGTAAAAGATCAAACTGTTGGGTAAAAGTGTAATTGCCTCTTGAGGGTAACTTGCTAAGGTCAGGGTGAAGAAGAAAACTGCTAGCGCTAAATAATAGGTTTTGATTTCAGGATTACGAACCCTCAAATAATAATAGACAGTTTGAAATAATATGACAAATAGCATGATAGCATATAATATAAGTCCTACCCATCCTAATTCTACCGCAATTCTCACAAATCCAGAATCGTGTGCAAAATCTGCTAAGAACGATTCAGGTGTAAATCGTTTTCCCCACACTCCAGTAGATCCTAATCCTGCCCCAAACGGATGGTCATGAATAAAAGGTTGTATTAATGCTTGATTGTCTAATCGAACCTTCATAGTGTCATCCGATTTACTCGGATCAAAAGCTGATTGAATTCTAAATATTACTGCGTTTGAACTCGACTTTAACATGAATGCCGTTCCAAAAAGGAATACTATTCCCATAGCAATTAAAATATTCCTTTTTAAAGTAAGCATTACAAAAATCATGAATCCAAATGGTACCAATATGAATGGCGTTCTAGATCCTGCATATGCCATAGATAAGAACATAGCAGATCCACCGACAAAAAGGAATATTTTTTTCCAAACAGAAAAAGGTCCTGAAAGAAGGACAAAACATAGCGTTCCCACATATCCCATGTAAATTCCATAGGTAGTAGGATCTGAGAAAAAAGAAAAAATCCGCAAACGGGACCATTGAAATATTCTTTGAAATCTATCTGGGTCGGCATACAGCCATTGCATTTCTTTGTCACTAAATCCTACCCATTCTTGTTTTAATCCGTACAATGCAGAAAAAAAGGCTAACGTTATGATAAGCTTGATAACAATCTTTACTTGTTTTAAATTATCAAAGGCATAACATCCGATAAAATAAAATAGGATCAGAAGACCCATACTTCGTACCGTGTACACCCAGGCAAGCTGGGAGCCTGCCCACGGATTTAAAGCTTGAGCGAAATTATACGCCACCCAGAGCCAGACTAAGCCTGTAATCGGACTTCTAGCAAAACCAGATTTTCGATCTTTCAATTGCGCCATTAAAACCCCA
>CALGJW010000167.1 GCA_937930025.1 uncultured Saprospiraceae bacterium
ATTGAAAACCAGATCAAGGGAGAATTAGATTATGCGAAAGGAGGATTTGAATTAGTTCAATGGCAAAAAAATGGAGATGAAATTTCAGTTGGTAGAATTGATGAAAAGGGGGTGATCCATTTCAATTTGCTAGAATATGATATTAAAGCTTTGGGTAAAAACCACTCGGAGGCTAATATTGAAAGTCAATTTAGTATGATATGGTGTAAGGGAAAAGGTGAATATAACCTGCTTGGACAGCCTCTTTTTAAAACGCCTTACGATGATGTTTATTCGCAGTTATATCCGCCTATGTACGTAAAAAAATATAATGTTTTAATAGGTTATTTATCACCCGTTTCCGACGAAAAAATGCTCGTCAAAGGAAACTTTAATAAGATTATTGGCAGTAGGTACTATTGGATGTATATAGACAGAGCTCTAGATTTTAAGGATATTTGCATAAAGGAATCTGCTAAAGATTCACAACTTGAAATTGAGCTGAAGGCAGATGTTCAATTGAAAAAAGGATGGAATTTTATAAGAAGCAATCTAGTTGAGGTTCAAAATCATGGTGAAAATAATGAACTTACCGAGCGAAAGAAAATATTATTTACAGAAAGTACTCCTGAGTCCAAAGAGGTGAAATGGTATTTGACCAGAAGGATGGATGATGAAAAAATTCAAGCTGCGAAAATTGAATTCGAATCAAAGTCACGATAATTCCTTTTTAGAAACACAAATTTTCGCAAATTTCACAAATTGGCATCGTATTAAATTTGAGTAATTAGAGCAATTTGTGTTTCCCTTTTTTGTAACACAAATTTTCGCAAATTCCGCAAATTGGCATCGTATTAAATTTGTGCAATTAGAGCCAATTTGTGTTTCCCTTTTCTTTGCAGTTTCTACAAAGCCAATATCTCTGCCATTCTCAGTAATTCCTTTTCAGGATCCTTCGGCGTTTTGATTGCTTCTTCAAAAGGAGTAAAACTCACTTGATTATTTACTACGCCTACCATTACATTTTTTTTGCCCTCTAATAAAGCATCAACAGCTCCAAAGCCAAGTCTACTTGATAGCACGCGATCAGCAGCAGTAGGGGAGCCTCCTCTTTGCAAATGGCCAATGATGGCAACCTTCGTATCGTAATGATCAAATTTCTCTTGTACTTCCTCTGCAATTTTCATCGCTCCGCCTCCTGGGTTACCCTCTGCAACGATCACTAGGCTGAACAATTTTTTTCGTGCAGCTCCCTTTTTCAAATGATTGATTAGCTCTTCAACATTTCCTTGACGCTCAGGAATTAATATCGAACCTGCTCCTGATCCAATTCCGGTATTTAATGCGATGAAACCAGAATTTCTGCCCATCACTTCTACAAAGAAAAGTCGGTTATGTGAATCTGCAGTATCTCGAATTTTATCTACCGCTTCGATGGCTGTATTAATCGCAGTGTCAAATCCAATGGTATTGTCAGTCCCAGCTAAATCATTGTCGATCGTTCCGGGAATGCCAATAAATGGAATATCATGTTCTTTTGAAAAAATGTCTGCTCCCGTGAAAGTTCCATTTCCACCAATTGCTATACAAGCATCAATGTCATGAGCACGAAGAGAATCGAAGGCTTTTTTTCTTCCTTCAATGGTCATAAACTCCTTGGAGCGAGCCGTTTTTAGAATGGTCCCTCCACGATGGATGATATTTCCAACATCCTTACTTTCTAATCGAGTGAGATCTCCTTTGATCATGCCATCATATCCGCGCATGATTCCATATATATGAAGATCGCGAAAAGTTGCATTTCTTACTACTGCTCTAATGGCTGCATTCATTCCTGGGGCATCTCCACCAGAAGTAAAAACAGCGATTCTTTTTATATCAGTTGCCATAATTCTCTATTGCTCCGAACTGAAATGATAGTCTATCAGTCCTTCAATCGGATTTTTTAAAATTTTCCCTTTGCTAAGCCCTGCCTTTTCTAACTCCAAACTAAGGAGTTCGGAGTAATGATAGGCGATAGAGCCAACAAAGTGAACTTTGCTAAGCTTGTATTTGGAATAATTGGTTAGTTGTCCTGAGACAAATTGGTTGAAGGATCTAGCTATAATGGATTTCACAAATGGATCGTCCAGCTCATCCTTGAATTGAGCGCCAAAATTAGCTAAAAATCTGTTTGGGTGTTTATGCTCTAAAAATTGTTTTTTTAACTCTTTTATCCCTTTCGGAAAAACAAGGTCGATTTTCGCAGTCAGATGCTTAGGCATTTGTCTATAAGCATAGGATTGGTAGAATAACTTACCAATATGAGCTCCGCTGCCTTCATCACCAGCGGCAAAGCCTAAGCTAGGAATCTGATCCCTTATTTTTTTCCCATCATAAATACAGGAACCACTTCCAGTACCTAAAATGCCAACAATCCCTTCATTGTCCCCAACGCAGGCTTTACAAGCACCTATTAGGTCTGTAGAAATTTGAAAAGTAGCATTTGGAAAAAGCACTTGGAGCAATTGAATGGTCAATGGATGATCCTTTGGCAATTGACCACTGCCGTAAAAGTAGACCACTAATTCGTCAGATTGAAATGGCCAATCCTTCAAAAGGCGTTGTGCGGAATTGATGAAGCTCTCTCCATCGCCGACCTGTGGATTATAGCCCAATGTCTGGACTCTTGCTTGGTTATTGCCAAGTACCCAATCTGCTTTGGAAGCGCCACAATCCACAATGATTTTCATACTGGTCTAAGCGTTTAATATTTTTCGATCTTTTCAACTAAACATCGGCAATAAAGGGATAATTTAGCTTTAAACACAGAATTTTATAACTTTAGTCGTTTCTAAAATTCCCCATTATTATGATCAGATTATTAACTACACTTATTTTCTTCTCAATTCTATTTAGTTCTTGTCAAGACCGAACTGTTTATAATAGTAAATATGAAAGTAAGTCGAGTGATTTGCGTGATTCAAATTTGGGGTATAAGGACTTTATACCAAATGAAAATGATCTGGTGATTAATAGAGGAAAATACCAAGAGCAGCTTTACGGCTTTTGGTTGGCTCAGTGTATTGCAAACTGGACTGGTTTGATCACTGAGATGGATAAAATTGGAATACCCGATAAAAATGGAGTAGGGGAAGGTTTTTATACTCGGGAAAATTGGGGTGGACCAGATGAACCAAACCTTTGGGGCTCTAATAATTACTCAGATACGATTGACTTTTTGGTGGAGGAGGAAGGTGGAATTTGGGGCGCTGATGATGATACGGACATCGAATATATCTATCAACATTTGCTTTATGAAAATAAAACTGCCGTCCTAACTGGGAAACAAATTCGCGATGGCTGGCTCAAGCATATTAAACTGGAAGAAGAAAATTTTCTTTGGGTTTCTAATCAAAAAGCGCTTGACCTAATGCAGGAAGGAATTGAACCACCTGCAACCAGCGATCCAGAAAAGAATGAGCATTATGAAATGATCGATGCGCAATTGACCACTGAGATTTTCGGATTTTTTGCACCAGGGGATCCCAATTTTGCGCTAAAAATGTCAAAGAATCCAATTCAAGTAACTGCTCGACAAAACGCAGAATGGATTGCAGAATTCAATGTACTCATGTATGGATTTGCAGTGCTTTCCGATAAAAGCAAATCAATGAAAGAACAAACTTTTTGGATGGCAGAGCAGTCTAGAAAAAGATTGCCCAATGATTCCTATTCCGCCAAAATGTATGACTTTGTAAAGAAGCAATATGAAGCAGGAAAAACTTGGGAGGAAGCTAGAGATGGTTTGCATGAGAAGTACCAAGTTCGCCAAGAAGATGGTTACGACTGGGCTACAAGAGATAAAAGTTGTAATGGATGCTTCGCTGCAGGTATTAATTTTGGAGCAAGTATAGTGAGCTTGCTTTATGGAGAGGGGGATATTAAAGAAACCATAAAGATCGGTGCCCTCTGTGGTTGGGACTCAGATAATCCCACCGCAACATGGGGAGGAATGCTTGGTTTTATGATTGGAAAAAAAGGGGTTGAAAAAGCATTTGGACAAAAGTTCGCAGAGAAATTTAATATCCACAGAACCCGAGTTGGATTTGCCAACAATGGTATCGATGACTTTCAAAGTATGGCAGCCAAAGGGGTTTATATCGTGGATCGAGTAGTGCAGGAGGAACTTGGCGGGGGAATTGATTTGGCCAGCAATAGTTGGTATATCCCTAAGAAAGAAGTGCTTATTAGCCCTGGAAACTAGTTCCTAACAAATTCGAAAAACTTTCCACATTTTGTTTTAACAACAAAACAAAATGTTTATATTTGCCTTTGCAAGCATTAGTTGGCTTTCAAAGGGTCTACAATATTTATGGAAAATTGACCGATTTCAGGTTTTTTTCCCGGAATATCCCAGAAGCCATCATAGCTGATGCGCGCAGGAAGAAATGATTCACCAAATTCTCTACATTCGATTTCCATCTTCACATCGAAATCGTACAAAGCACTATAATAAGCCAAGTGGTAGTTGCGCGCAACTATGGCAAAACTGGATTTGTTGAAATACGTTTCTAAAAATTTGACGACTGTCTTATCCTGTTTTTTAGTTTGAAATTCCGGCTTCAATTCAGCCGTAAAGACATAGCATTCGATGGTGCCCTTATATATTTCGGAGGTGATTGAAAAATTATAATAGGGTGCCATCTTTTTATCAAAAATCGCAGTCTTCTTTCCTATCATAGGAACATCTGCTTTTTGTCCTGGCTGAAAAATTAATTTTTTCAACTCTTGAACATGCCTACCAGTACTACTGCCCGAATCACCGGCTTGGGAGGAAGATGCATATTGCGTTTCACATACTTCTTTTTGAAATAAAACATCCAATAATTTACCAGTATAAAAGCGATGTTTGTTTTTTCGCTTAAAATAGTTCTCTGCATGCTCCTCTTCAATGAAATTTATTTTTCGACAAAGACCATCCACTTTTTGTTCCAATTTAGAACGATAAAAGGACTTTTCATCCCCCTTTTTATCATACATTTTTAAATCTTGATGGCTGGTGTAATTCGTAAATCTCAATTGTCGGAAAGAACGATAAAAACTAGTATCGGTTTGAACCATTTCTACGAAATCGTCTAAGTCTAATCCCGTGCGACTTGCTTTGACTACAATGGAATCCAAATAGAAAAGTCCACCGAAGTCATCTTCATAGGTGTCCAAACTGTCTTGCTGTGCAAAACAAGGAACAGAAAAAATAATTATCCAAACAAAAATGAAAAGCCTATTTATCATAGAATACACAAAGATGCACTTATCTTAGGGATTGACTAACCAAATAAAATTCAAACCAATGAAATCCTCCATTTATTATTTCCTCCTACTTTTTTTAATCAGTGCTTGCGCGAACCCTGAGGCCTCTGATGTTATAGATAA
>CALGJW010000168.1 GCA_937930025.1 uncultured Saprospiraceae bacterium
TAAATGAACAAATTTCATGCAATGGTTCTGATGATGGGGTAGCGACTGCCATTGTTTCGGGCGGAATTGGACCTTATTCTTTTAATTGGGATGGTGTTCAATTCGACTCCATAGCAACAGGTTTAACACCCGGAAATCATGTTTTGAATTTCATGGATGCAAATGGTTGTGATTTTATGCAGACGGTAACTATCGATGAACCCTTAGCACTCGGTGCTGCACAAGATTCTACCAGCGTATCTTGTAACGGAGATTCTGATGGTACGGCTACCGTTGCACCTCTAGGGGGAACGGCTCCCTATGATTATTTGTGGGATGTTCCGGCCGGAAGTCAAATAACTCAAACTGCGACGAGTTTAAACCCAGGAATTTATTCAGTCTCTATAACTGATGATAGCCTATGCTTATATACCACAACAATAGAAGTTTTAGAACCCGATGTGATTACAAGTATGATTCAGGGAACTGATCCCAATTGTAATAACTCTAATGATGGTTCTGCATTGGCAACTCCCATGGGGGGAACTCCAACTTTTAGTTATCGATGGAATGATCCGTTAAATAGCACGACCGCCCTTTTGTCCAATGTATCTGCAAATACTTATGAAGTGACTATTACCGATGGAAATGGATGTAATCATATTGATTCTGTTGTCTTAAATAATCCGGTACCTATTTCGTTGTCAACTACTCAAACGGACGTATTGTGTGCTGGAGAAAATACTGGTGAGCTGATAGTAACTGCGATGGACCAAGTAGGCACAGCCACTTTTTCTTGGGATAATGGACCTTCGGCTTCGATAAATTCAAATCTTTCCGCTGGCGAATATTGTGTAACCGTTTTTGATGACAATAATTGTCAGGCGGAAATATGCGATACAATTTTAGAGCCAGCCATGATATCAGTTTCGGAAAATATCACCAATGCCGGATGCAATGGACAAACGAACGGTTCAATTCAAATTTCAATTGCTGGAGGTGTTGGACCCTATGATGTGTTATGGGATGGAGGTCAAGTGGATTCCATAATAAGCAATCTTGCAGCAGGGAGTTATTCTGCAGCAATTACCGATATAAACAATTGTGTTGTTAACTACGCTGGTACTGTTTCTGAGAACGCTCCATTTTTAATTAATCTAGATGAGCAGGAAATTACTTGCAATGGTTTTGCAGACGGGCAGATAATTACTAATATAAGTGGTACAAGCGCTCAACTTACTTATCAATGGATAGGTCCGAATGGTTTTACTTCTTCCGATGCAAATCTTGCTGACCTTGACGCTGGCGACTATACGGTGAACATTGTTGATGGAGATGGCTGTGCAGTTACCGAAACAATCCTAATAGAACAGCCTGAAGAAATCTTAAGCGATTACATTATTGAAGATGTTCGCTGTTTTGGAGAAGCAAATGGATTTGTTCTAATCAATGCGGAAAATGGTGTTTCTCCCTATCAATACTCTATAAATGATGGAGAAACTTTTCAAGCTGAAGCTATATTTAATGGATTGTCAGAAGGTACGTATGGCGTCGTTGTTCAAGATGCAAATGGCTGTGAAAAAATGGAAGACATTTCTATAGAGCAGCCAACTCTAGTAAACATCGACATTGATTCAATTTATCAAATTAATTTTGGAGACCAGGTTCAATTGAATACCGGGGTTAATGTGCCAATAAGTTCTTTGGATTTAATCGAATGGACTCCTGTTGATTCTTCTTTGAGTTGTAACAATTGTTTTAATCCTTTAGCCAATCCAGCTTTTACGACAACTTATACATTTACCATTAGGGATACAGCCGGTTGTGTAACGGAAAAAAGTGTCCGAATAGAAGTTAATAGAGAACCAAGTGTTTATGTACCCAATGCGTTTTCTCCTAATAACGATGGTCAAAATGAATTGTTGACAATATATACTGATGATAGAATCGTAGAAGAGATTGAAATCTTTTCGATTTTTGATCGATGGGGTGAACAAGTTTATGCGGTGTACAATCGAAGGCTTGGAGATTTCGGGCAAGGATGGGATGGAAAATTAAATGGTAAGAATATGAATCCAGCAGTTTTTAGTTGGATAGCAAGAGTAAAATTAATCGATGGAAAAATAAATATATACTCTGGAGATATCACCTTGTTGAAATAAACTTCGGACTATATACAAAGACCAAATTTATGATTAAAGCAGTTACATTAAAAATTGGATTAGTACTCTTAGCATTTTTGCTGATAAGTACATCCAATATTAAAGCGCAAGACATTCACTTTTCCTTGTATAGCATGGCACCCTTGTCAATCAATCCTGCACATACAGGAGCATTCAATGGGTCTTTCCGTATTGGCGGCATCTATCGTGATCAGTATCGAACAGTCACTTCTCAACAATTTTCTACACCGATGTTTTATCTCGATGCACCTATAGCCTTGATTGGTAAGAAAAAAAGAGATTGGATAGGAGTAGGTGTGATGTTGTTTCAGGATAAAGCTGGTTTAGCACAATTTCAAACTGGATCATTACAAGCTTCTGCTGCTTTACATCATAGTTTTGACGAAACCTACAAAACAGTTTTGAGTTTTGGAGTACAAGGCGGTCCAGTAAATAGAAAAATAGATTTGACAAGTAGTGCATTGAATTTCGAGGAAGAAGTATTAACAGGCGGCGGTTTTGGAGATCCATTTGGTCAGGATAGAATGGGCATGGATGCTAACTTAAATTATATGGACCTTGCAGTAGGGGTGATGTTAAGAAGTGAATTGAATTCAAAGACTAACTTAAATGCCGGACTAAGTCTTGGGCATCTATTAGAACCGCCATCGTCTTTTTCAAAAAATGAGATTTACAACCTGCCGATGAGGATACAAGCTCAGGCCGGAATAGATAGATTCATTACAAATAAGTTTTCTGTTTCACCAAGTCTATACTACACTTCAATGGGTCCAGCGAATCAATTCCAATTGCAAGCACTTGGGGGTTATGCTTTTAATGAAAATTTTCTGTTGAATTTTGGATTAGGTTATCGATTTGCAGATGCTGGTGAAATATTGCTTGGTGCTAATATTAATGATATTAAAGTTGCATTGAGTTATGATGTTACTTTGTCAGATCTGAGTTCAACCAAAACTGGAGGAGCCTTTGAATTGGCATTGGGATATATTTTTAAAATCGTCAAAGAACAGGAAGTCAAGCCTGTAATTTTATGTCCTCATTTATAGCATTTTTCTCTTGAAAAATAACAAACAAGAATTCGGATGAAATACATTTTAATAAGCGTCTATAGTTTTCTTTTGCTTTCTGTTTCTTCTTGGGCTCAACCACTAAATAGTGTTACTCCTGAAACCATGATTCAGTCTGCTGAAAAGGCAATGAGCTCTTCTAATTTTTATAAAGCGTTAGAATTGTATGAAAAAGCTTTTGCAGCTAATGAAGACCAACAACTGTTGGTGAAGATGGCAGAGTTAAACTACAAGCTTAGAGATTTTGAAAATGCAAATAATTACTACCGGAAATATTTTAAGTCTGGTGTGGTTACCGATCCTAAGCAAAAATTTTATTACGGTCGATCTTTGAAAATGGTTGGAAACTATGTGGAGGCCATTAAGCAGTTGGATGCCTTTATGGCAAGTCCAAATGAAGAAAAGTTCCAACGCTTAGCTACTGCAGAACGAAAAGGTGCTAAATCTTCTATTGGTGCAAAGCCTGATGAGAATTGCACGATAAGAAACGCAGGCGCTAATCTAAATTCCAAAAGTAGCGAGTACTCTCCTTTTCTAGCTTCCGATGGAAACCTATATTTTTCCAGCCTGATGGATGCTAACATCGTGGAATTAGATAAATCTAACCGAGAGGAATTTGGAACTAAAATCTTAGTAGCTAGCAAAGCGGGTGATGGTTTTGAAAAGCCTAGAAGACTAAGTGAAAATGTTAACCGCAAAGGTTACTTTAACAGCAATGTTACATTGTCAGACGATGCGACCGAAATGATATTTTGTAGACAGCTATTGTCTAATGGGAATAAATTAATCGAAAGCAAATTATTTCGATCTACCTTAGGCGACAATGGTTGGTCTCCTGCAAAACCGCTAGAATCTATTAATAAGGACTATCTGGTTAAGGCTCCTTCTTATGGGGAACTATTTGGAAAAACAGTTTTGTTTTTTGCCGCAGATAATACTGGAGGCTACGGTGGATATGATATCTACTATGCCGATTATATTGGAGAAGGAAAATTTGGGGAAGCTAGAAACTTGGGCGAAACCATAAACACGGTCGGCGATGAAGACAGTCCCTTTTACCAGAATGGAAAACTATATTTTAGTTCTACTGGCCATTCTGGATTTGGCGGTTATGATGTCTTTAGTAGTAAGTGGAACGCTCAAAATTGGTCTAACCCCACTAACTTAGGCTTACCAATTAACTCTTGTGCAGATGATCTATATTTTGCATTGGAGGAGTCTGGATTTAACGGATATCTGGTTTCTAACCGATCAGACGCGGCTGCTAGCTCCCTTAAAAGTGCAACCTGTTGCAATGATATTTACCAATTTGAAATTAAGAGAATAGAAGTTGATTTGTTGGCGAAAACAATCGACCAAAAGTCTCAAATGGCATTGAATGGAGCTAAGTTAAAAGTTGTCCCGACTTCTGAAATAGACTACGCCGCCATACAAGAAAAGAATAATAAGACAGGAAATGACTTTGAGTTTGAATTAGAATTAAACAAGACTTATTGGGTAATTGCCATGGCCGATGGATATTATAACGATACTATAAAATTGAATACCACAAAAATTTTGGCGTCAACTACTTTTGAAAGAAAACTGAGTTTAATGCCAATTCCTCCGGCTGAACCTGTTAAGCCTGAACCAACGTATGTCACTATTACCACTGAAAAAGCATTTACCCTCGAGAATATTTATTATGATTATAATGATGACAAGATTACTAAATCAGCAGAACAAGATTTGAATTTACTATATGATTTAATGGCTACCTATCCTACAATGGTGATCGAACTATCTTCCCATACTGATTCCAGAGGAGGAAAAGCCTATAACGAAAATCTCTCTCAAAGAAGAGCAGAATCTGCTCGGACCTGGTTAATATCGAAAGGAGTTAATGCGGATAGGATTGTCGCGAAAGGCTATGGAATGGCCCAGCCTAAAGTTGTAAGTGAAAAAATGGCTCAAAAGCAATCTTTTCTAAATCAGGGTCAAGTACTAAATGATGAGTTTATCAATCAGTTAGGTTCAAAAGACTTGAAGGAAATTGCTCATCAAGCAAATCGACGAACGGAGTTCAAAATAATTGGAGGACCGACTAGCATAAAATTGGAGGAAAAAGAGTTGATTGATCCTTCGAAAAATTAGTTGCCATATATAACTAACTTTATGGATAGAGTTATACGTGGTCTTTTAGGTTGATTTGGTCTAAAGTTACAACCAAATGACATCAGTACTTCCATCTTGCAAAGGATTATTGATAGTTTCGTTGGTGTTGTATTTAATGCTAAATTTGGCGTTATAGTTTTTCATGAAAGGTCCAAGATGAGAACATTTTCCTATTTACTACTTACAGGTTTGATTTGTGCTACCTTCCAAAATGGTTTGGCACAGTTGTCCCCAAGAATAGCGAATTATGATATCCAAGTAGTCTTAGATTCCGACAATAAAACGCTTTCTGCTAAGCAAATAGTTAATTTCAAAAATCCCTCAACCGATACCATTCGAGATTTACAATTTCATCTGTACTATAATGCATTTAAGAATACTAAATCCACTTTTTACCAAGATCAGGATGGATTCTCAGAGTTTGGAAATTTTGAAAAAACAGATATATGTACTTGGAGTTGGATCAATATCGACGGAATAAAGGATGAAGCTCAGAATGATTTGAGTTCTAAAATGCAATTCATTACTCCCGACGATGATAATGAGGATGATCAAACGGTGGTTCAAGTAATTTTGAACCAACCTATTTTTCCAGGGGAATCAGCCCAATTTTTTCTCAATTGGAATTCTAAAATTCCAAATGTTAGACCCAGGACTGGCTACAATAAAGACTTTTATCATTTTGTACAATGGTTTCCTAAGTTAGGAGTATATGAGCCTGCCGGAATGAGGCAAAGAGAAAAGGGAGGCTGGAACTGCCACCAATATCACGCATCTGGAGAATACTATGCAGACTTTGGAAGTTACAAGGTGCAAATCGATGTGCCGGCCAATTTTGTTGTAGGTGCGAGTGGAAGCATGCTTGAGCAAACGAAAAAAGGAGATCGGAAAATTTGGACTTATGGCATTGATGATGTGATAGATTTTGCTTGGACTTGTTCCCCTAAGTTTATAACAAGATTGGATAAGTGGAAAGAGGTAGAATTGAAAATTCTTACGTATGATGAACATGCAGCCTGTGGGGATAAGTATTTTTCTATTATGAAAAACGCCCTTAGCTATTTAGATGAGCATGTGGGGAAATATCCATATAAAACTTTGACCTTAATTGATCCTCCGCTTCATGGGTTGTTCACTGGAGGAATGGAGTATCCTACTTTGATCACTTCTATAAATTTATGCTTTCTACCAGACGGTGTTTTAACTACAGAAACGCTAACTACCCATGAATTGATTCATCAATATTTTATGCAAATGATTGCCACTCATGAAGTAGAAGAACCTTGGTTGGATGAGGGCTTTACTACTTACTTTGAAGGAAGAATATTGGATCACTTTCACGGAGAAAAGACTTCATTGATGAACTGGAGAGGTTGGCGTGTAGGAAATGGAGAATATAACAGGGGGGAATTCTTTGGAAATGAAAATCCAAAAATTGCCTCGAATTCGAGAAAAAGTTGGGAGTTTCGACATGGCGGATATGGGCCGGTGTCCTATAATAAAACTGCGGTTTGGTTAAAAACCTTAGAAGGAATGGTTGGTGTAGAAACCATGGATGCCATCATGAAGACTTATTTTGATCGTTGGAAATTTAGTCATCCTTCTGGAAGAGACTTTGAGGCGGTAGCATCGGAAGTAGTATATGATCGGCATGGGAATAAGTTTGGAGAAAATCTGAATTGGTATTTCGATCAAGTAATTCGAGGAACGGCCATTTGCGACTATAAATTGGCCGAAATTGAAAATTTAGAAATTCCCGCGCCAAGTGGATTTATAGATAATAATACCGAGTGTGTTGAAACTGATTTTGATAATCCAATCTATAACTTATCTAGAGTGATAGTTCATAGACTCGGGGAAGTTCAGTTACCGGTAGATATTCAAATAAATTTTGAAGATGGTAGTTCTGAAATGAAATATTGGGATGGAAAGGATCGATCAATAGATTTCACATTTAAAGGAGAGCGTAAAATTGTAAGCGCAGAAATTGATCCAGAACGAAAAATTTATTTAGACAAGAATTTCTTGAATAATAGTTTGAGTATAAAGCACCAAAGAAAAGGCTTGCTGTTTCACTTTCATGAATTTCTTCGTGCCGCACAAAATAGTTTGCAAACCTTAAGCATGTTTATATAATGAAGTTTGCAAAGTCATATATACAAGGTTTGGGAGAGGTGATTAAATCACAAGGATTATGGTTGTTTTTCTATGGCGTACTTTCCCTTTTTGGATTGCTTATTATCCTTCCGATACATGGAATGATATTAGAACATTTGGGATTCCCTTTGGATATAGGAAGAGACCTAGGAAAGTTTGATTATACCCAGATCGCGGACCTATTAAACAACCATGGGGAGGCTCTTGGGATAGTCTTCTATCAGGCTAAATGGATCGTTTTATTTTATCTCCTTGTTTCTGTTTTATTAACCAGCGGAGTTGTGAGTTACTTTCTTTCCGGAAAAAATAAATTTGTTTTTTCTGAGTTTATAAAATATGCGAATCAAAATTTTAGGAAATTCCTACGATTGACGATTTACTTTGTACTAATTCATCTTTTGATTATCGGTTTATTCCTCTATTTCTATCAAAGTTATATCGGTAGTTTTTCTCCTTTTGAAATTGAGGACGATAGTCGACTGGTCAGTGGATTTTGGATTTTAACTCCAATCTATTTGTTTCTGGCCTTGTTGATTCATGTCATTTCCGATGTAGCTAAATTTAATATTGTAAAATCTGGAAAGTCTTTTATCACCCAAGCTATTATAGATGCAATTAATTTTGTAGTCAAAAATATTTTTTCTTTTCTACTATTCTACCTGTTACACATCTTGTTCTTTATTATTGTCTCTAAGCTATACCTTCTATTGAAATCAGTTTTCACCTTGGAATCTGGCTTAGGATTTTGGATACTAATAATTTTAGGACAGCTATATATCTATGCTAAACTTGGACTTAGGTTGGTTAAGTATGCAGGACTTAATAAATTGCTGAAAGAATAAGTTGATTAATTAACGTAGTAAGGTAATGTCCTGTACTAGTTTAGCACTTTTCATTTCTCCCGCATTAGTCAAATAGGTATAATTAAAAATGGCTACGTAAACGCCCGGGTTCAAATCTTCACCCTTAAATTTCCCATCCCAAGTTTTTGCTAAAGTTCTACTCTGATATACAATATCGCCCCATCTGGAAAAAATATTTAATTCGAATTCTTCTAAAATACAATCTGTAAAGAAAAAGTATTCATCATTGATCCCATCGTTGTTCGGACTAAAAACATTAGGGAAATAAATCGGACACTCGCATTCTGGTTTATCTAATACATAGGTTAATACTTCTGGATTTTGACAATCCTTTTTTCTAGCTTTGTATGTTCCTTTCTCGTCCAGTTCCCTAGGGTTTTCTAATGAGAAGTCTAACCACACGTATTCACTTGAGGGTAAAGTAACAAGCCAGGTAGCTTCGCATTCCAATAAAGTGTCAAACATTATTTGAAGGGTCGGAGGTTCAATAGAACAATTTTCATTGTAGTCAAATGAGTTATTTATAGCTTCAATATTTGGTCTATCCACAAAGACCATTTCAAAATCCTCCACCTCAAAATTAAATGGTTGGAAGTCTAATGGACGATTAAATGTAGTGCTAGTCATACCTGCTGCTGTGTTTAGACAAAAGGTATCAATGTTAGTAAGATCATACTGAAGGACAAAATCTTTTAGATCTACCGGAGCTATTGAAATTGGATTGGCATTCGCGGCAATCGTGAGCAGTTCTGTTTTGGGATCAAAGGATTGATAAATACGTCCAGTGTTTTTTATAAAATCTAACTCAAGGGTAGTGTTCGCTCTGAAATTTCCAGTGTTGGCCTCAAGCAGATTTTGGTTTAACTCATTATATTCATTAGTTGGTTTGTTATAAGTACAAAGTATTTCACCATTGGGCAGTAAACTTAAAGCTGTTTCAAACTTAGTAGATTCAAATTCATCACTCACCCAAATTAGCTGGCCACTAAAACTTAATTTGTAAAAAAAAGATTTTCCGGCTCCATGAGATTCGAAAATATATCCATCAGCGACTTCTAAGGGGCCACCAATAGGATGAATATTTTCATCGGTTTCTATATCAAAAGACCAGAGAATAATTCCGGTGTTGCTAATCTTGAAGACAAAATCTCCAGACCAGCCAACGAAATTCCCATCTGACGAGGCTATTAAAAATCCTGTGGATTCAAAGGGTTCTATTTTTTTGCCCCATTCAAAATTCAAATTGTCATTAAATCTGGCGATGAAACCTTGCTTTTGTGTCCCAAAGTCTAGAATCAAACCGTAGAGATATATTTTCGAATCTTTGAGAATTAAATTGTAGGCAAAATGATCGACAGTTCCAGTATTGAAATATCTAAAGTCCAATTCTTCGCCAGTTTGCCCATTCACCTTCAATAGGAATACCAATTCCGTTAGTCCAATGTAGTATGTTCCATACACGAAAATCTCATCAGCCTTATTTACTTTAAAATCTTTAAATTCTAAATAACCTTCTGGAACTATGTACGAATAAGTCCAAGTTTCATTGCCGCATTCGTCCATTCGGGTTAGAATAACTTCTCCATCTGTACCTCCGTTCTCCAAGGGTTCTAAACTAGAATCTCCTAAGAGAATATCTCCATTGTCAAAACGGGCAATTTTCTGTTTGAGATAGCTTTCAGATTTTTCGGAAACTTTGAAAAAGGATTGAGAAGTGGCAGGCATACTTATCGTAAACAACAAAAGAAAAAATAACCATTTAAAAATAATGTTTCGCATTGCTGCCTTGGGATAATTGCTTTGAAAGATACAACAATTTTCAGCTTGAAAATGGCAAAAATGTACTTGCGTAGGCTGTAAGACTAGATCTATTGATTTATTGTACGGGTATTATTGCCGAGTTGATCATAGAAAGTGATGGATTTCATATTTTTTGTCTTTCTAATGCTTCGGTTAGATTGACTATAATATCCAGTACCAATATAAAATTCTACTAGCGTTTTTAGTCCATTTTGAAGCTCTATAATGGCTTTGACTTCGTTTGGGTCAATTGCAAGGATTTCTCCTTGTACTGCATGGCTAAAGACCTTGAGGCTATCATTATTCTGACTGGCTATTATCAATTCTTGACTGGATTGATGATTCAGGCGAACTAATGCTCTTGCATCACCGGGGACATAAAATTCCGAATCGTTAAGCGGAGCTGCTTCAAGAGAGCCCTCCTTGTTTTTCAATACCAAACCATTTAAGGCATCTGCGCGACCTTGTTGAGTTTCAATCCCAAAGTCATTTCCGACCATCAACAAATCTTGGTATCCATCCGAATCCAAATCTATAGGCAACATTCCGTAAATTGGAGCCAATTGCGCCTCTTTTGGAAGGGCATGCATTTCAAATTTTCCTTGTCCTTTATTTTCTATCCAGGAGCTTTTCATCCAATTGGCAGAAAGAATAATGATGCCTGTGGTGTCTATTCCTTCAAATATTTGAGGAACAGTTGCTTCACCAAATTCGCCAAATGAATTATATTTTTTACGAATGGCTACGAACTGTTTGATTACATCTTGCAGCGGATGATACAGATACTCATTTTTATTTCCTAGGCTATCTCGCCAATAACAGGAGATTAATGGATCAATACTTCCATTGTAATCCAAGTCTTTTCCATATACTCTTAATGGTTGATCTAAAGAACATTGGAAATATAAATTCTCTCCATAATTGCCTGCGAAATAATCTTGATCGCCATCATTGTCAATATCCATAGCTGTCAAACTTGTCCACCAACCTTGATATTTATCGATGCCTGATTGCTTTGTAACATCAACAAATTTTCCTGATTGATTTTGGAAAAAAGTAATGGGTCTCCATTCGCTGGCTAAAATTAAATCCGGCCAGTTATCATTATTGAAATCTGTCCAGATTGCATCGTTGACCATGCCAGGGTTCATCAATCCTTTACCAATGGTTTCCGTAACTTCTGTGAATTTTACTTGACCATTTTTAGAATCGTTGCGAAGTAAATAAGAACGATCTGCTAATGGATATGAAGCAGGTAGTAATCTGCTGCCAATAAATAAGTCAATATCTCCATCACGATCATAATCAGCCCCTTTAACACAAGAGCTATTGAAAAATAGTTTAGGAAGGGCTTCGGCGGAAATTGAAAAATTGCCTTTGCCGTCATTGACTAATAGAATATCTTGGTAATTAGGATCGGCTAGTGGATATTGGCCAGATCCTCTTGAAATATATAGATCTAAATCGCCATCATTGTCTGCATCAAAAAGTAAACTTCCCTCATCTTCTTCTAAAAGTTCCGGATTGGTTTTGTAATTCACAAGACGGGAAGTGAAGGTACCATCTGAATTTTGTAAAAACCATTGTTGTTTTTGCTTTCGGCTACCGGTTATAAACAAATCTTCTAAGCCATCACCATTGACATCGCCTACGTTTAAGGATGGTCCTTTTTGTGAAAATTTATGTGGAATGGTTCGTTGAAAATTGAAATCTATGAAGTCAATTTCTTTGTGTTTGAAAGGCAACAGTTGCGAAGCCGCAAGTATTCCGTTTTTTACGTTGGCCTTATTTTTTGATGGCTTACTAGTTTTCTCATGAGTGATTTCCAAGGTTTGATCAATCCCAGTTGGCATTACCTTTTGATTATCTCCACTAGGCCAAGTGACTATAACAGAGTCAATAGCACTGCTTTGTCCCAAGCCAAAATGTATAGTGGATTCGGACTGAGAGAGATAACCACGACCAGATAACAAATTTCTGGTTTGAATTTGATCGCCCTGATATAGTCTAACAGTGGAACCAATTGCCTGGGCATTCTCTTTGTTCCCTTTTAGCTTTATCCTCAGGTAATGTGCTTCAGATTGGTTAGATTTATTTTCAAATAGGAATACTGGATCATCAATGTTGCAAACCACTAAATCTAAGTCACCATCGTTGTCTAAATCGCCATAGGCTGCACCATTGGAAAATGAACCAACTCCGACATTCCAGGCTTTGGTGACGTCTTCAAATTTTAAGTTCCCTTTATTTTTAAATAAAAAATTGGGGGATTTAACTTCAGGAATTTCGGCAATAAGATCTTCCTTTTTTACCAGCCGACTGGCAAAGGCACGAAAATCTGCGAAGTCTCGATCGGTCACATCTTTGGGAAAACCATTGGCTACATATAAGTCTTGCCAGCCATCATTATCAAAGTCGGCAAAAAGGGTAGACCAACTCCAATCGGTTTCCTGTACACCAGCGAACATTCCTATTTCAGAATAAACCGGAAGATCATTTTTATTAACCCCCTTGTAAAGCTGCAAAGTGTTCCTAGTGTATTGATAGGTGTAGTTAAATTTACGTGTGTTTATTTCTCGTTGATAAGAACTTTCTCCTTGGAATAATTTTTTTCTTTTGTTATAATAAGGCTGCATTTCGGACGTCATGAAATCATTGTGCCCATCATTGTTAATATCTCCCAAGTCTGATCCCATAGCTGAAAGACTATAGTGCTTGAAGATATCATGCGCTTTATTTGTGAAAGTTCCATTTTGATTATTGATGAATATTAAATCATCGCTTTGATAATCATTAGCCACATAAATATCAAGCCAACCATCGGCATTAAAATCATGAATTAAAGTGGAATGACTATAACCGTCTTCCTTCAATCCAGCTTCTAAAGACACATCCGTAAAAACAGGATGGCCTAAACTTTCATTCCAATTATTTTGGTATAATCTATCTCGATTTGGAAGTGTATCTAAATTGTTTTTTTCTACAAATTGATTCGGATATTTTTCTTCAATAAGATTGACTCCGATAAAAAGATCAAGATCTCCGTCATTGTCATAATCAAAAAACTGTGCATGAGAAGAATGGCTTTGGTCGGCAATGCCATATTTTTTTCCCATCTCCATAAAGGAAGGGATACCGGCATCATCTATTCCTTGATTGATGTACAAAAGATTTGTTCTTTCTGAAGCTGTTTTATGAAGTGTATTACAAACGTAGATATCCAACAGGCCATCTAGATTGATGTCGATAAGATTGACTCCCGAAGACCAAAGGTTTGGATTGGGTTTCTTCAGATTGGCTTCGTCGGTTACCTCTATAAATTTTAAATTTCCTTGATTGATGAAGGCTGCGTTTTCTACTTGATTTCCGCTGAAGAACAAATCTTGAAGACCATCATTATTGAGGTCACCCATGGCGACACCGGCTCCGTTATAAACAAACTCTGATTCTAAAATATTGAGCGTATCGTTCTCAGTAATTTCATTAGTGAAAGTCAGCCCCGAGGATTTAGCTGGTATTTGTTTAAAGGTATTATGCTGTTCGGTGCATGCAGAAATTAGGAGTACCAAAAGCAAACAAAACAAGTTGAAATTTCTTTCTCTCATAATCAAATTAACTATCACAAAGAAAGTCAAATTGCACAGCTTTTCCAATAAAAAAGGGGCCATCCCTTATCGGAACAGCCCCAAAAGTATTTAACTTTTTTCTATTTAGTATCCGGGATTTTGCTTTAACACATCTCCTCCTTGGATATCAATTTGCGTTTGTGGAATCGGGAAGTATTCGTTCTTACCAGCTGTAAAGCTAGCACCTCCAAATTTAGTAACTAGGACTTTTGCCTCATGCGCTAAATATGCATTTAACTCAGTAGCAGCAATTCCCCAACGAACTAAATCAAAGAAACGATGTCCTTCACCTGATAGCTCCAATAATCTCTCCATTCTTACTGCTTTACGTGCATCATCTTTGTTTCCAAATTGAGCATCAGTGTATTCAGCAATAACATAGTTTGCAGCGTCAGATCCATCTGCTTTCTTCACCCAATGTTCAGTTTTTGCAGCTCTTGCTCTAACTAAATTTACAAGATCCTTGGCATTTGTTAAAGAGCCAGCTTCAACTTCACATTCTGCAGCCATCAATAATACATCGGCATAACGAATGATTGTATAGTTCATCGTAGCATAACCTCTAGTCCAAGAAGAACCGTCAGTTAATGTATTTTCTTGAGACTTGTAGTAGATATACTTCTTAGGAGAATAAGGTCCAGCATAAGGCTGACTTCTTATCCAAGCTTTACCTGGGTGATCGATCCAATCCAAATAAGGAATTCCTCTTCGTCCGATTGAGTGATCAATTCTAGGATCAAGATTTCCAGCATCAGGTGTGAAAGCATCAGATGCTTCAATACCATAATCATCTACTAATTTGTTAGCATCATCATTGTAAGAACCATCCAATAAAGGAAATCCATTAGCGTCAGTTCTGAATGCATTAGCTAGAGAGAAAGATGGTTGGAAAAATCCACAACAGTTACCTGGTCCATCTGAACCAGTATTGTAAGGATAGTTCAAATCGTCAAAGTAGTTGGCGTTTTGTGTAGAACCAGAATTGATTGCAGATTCTACATCCATGATCGCTTCAGCATGATTATCAAACTCTGCATTGTAGATAGCTGAATAGTCATCTAGAAGTGCATATTTCAAACCATTGGTAGTTTGACCATTGTCCATCACATCATTGAACCATGTTAAAGCAGTAGCATGGTCTCCTTGATAAAGCTTCGCTTTACCCATATATGCAGCAGCTGCCCATTTGTTTACACGTCCAGCTTCTCCTTGTGTTTCTGGAAGATTATCGTAAGCGTACTGAAAGTCAGCTTCGATATTTGCCCAAATGTCAGTAGAGTTAGGAACAGCTGCAATATCAGCAGCCAAAACGTTCTCATCAAACCAAGGAATACTGTTATAATGCTTCTTAAGGTCAAAATAGTAATGACCTCTTAGCAAACGAGCTTCACCAGCAATTCTGGTTGCCTGAGCTGCAGGAATTTCATCTCCAGCTATAGTTAGTAGTCTAAGTACGTTATTACAGCGGCTAACCCCTTCAAAACGACCTCTCCAAAGGTTATTCAAATCACCTTGGGTTGGATCTGTTTCGTAACGTTGAACAGGGTTAATAGAGGAGTAATCTCCGGGATCAGTCCCTTTGTTAGCTTCT
>CALGJW010000169.1 GCA_937930025.1 uncultured Saprospiraceae bacterium
AATTTCAGGCCCCTTGCAACCCTAGGCTACCCTGTCACGTCTTGTAGGAAACAGATTTTAGTCATGCAGCTCTTATTAATTGGAATAATAAATTTGATCTTTCTCTCACATCTATCCTATATAGTCGTGGAGAAGAAATCATTTGTCTTTAGGTCTAAGATGTTTTGGGCTTTGGTTTTAGGATTGGCCCTTTCCATGTACTTGACCCTCTGGTATCAATTTCAAGTGCTTGGTTCTTACCCAGGATTATAACAGGTAAATTCCCTTTTTATATACTCATCCTTTTCTTGATTGCGATCTTCTTTAACGTAGGTCGCAATTTTTTACGGGGAAAAAAGAAATTTAGGCTGGCTATTTTAAAACAGGTTCTTTCACACCAGACAACAGGCTTTTTAAAATCTTTAGAGCAGATTCGAAATTGTGCACATTGTCTTTGACTAAAAAGAAGTACTTGTTTGACTTTTTAAAACTCAAGCCCGTTTTTGTACTATTTACAGCTACGTACTGAATGATATTTTGAAAAAATGCTGTTTCATAAAACGGAGACTGTGGGTTGGAAATAAAATAACAACGCAGTTTTCCTTTTTTCAAAATAAGTCTTTCAAAACCTAAGTCTAAACAAAGCCATCGCAATCGCAAACCATCAAAAAGCACATCCGCTTCCCTTGGCAACTTCCCAAAGCGATCTTTTAGCATAGCAGCGAATTTTTCAAGATCTTCTTCCTTCTTAATTTTATCTAACTCTGTATATAATCTAAGTCTTTCTTGAATGTTAGCAACATAATTATCTGGAATCAGCATTTCTCCGTCCGTCTCTATATGGACATCACGTACATATTGATGATTCTCATCAATTTCATCTTCAAATAACTTTTTGAATTCAGTTTCTTTGAGCTCTATAATCGCTTCTTCTAAAATTCGTTGGTAGGTTTCATATCCTATATCTGCAAT
Organism: uncultured Saprospiraceae bacterium; assembly: GCA_937930025.1. GTDB lineage: Bacteria > Bacteroidota > Bacteroidia > Chitinophagales > Saprospiraceae > JABDJM01. Next base: position 952 of record CALGJW010000169.1, read on the forward strand.
AAAACCTGATTGCTCAGCGCCCAATAAATTCCCAGCACCTCGGATATCCAAATCTTTCATCGCTATTTCAAAACCTGAGCCTAAATCTGAAAATTCTTCTAAGGCGGTTAATCGCTTTCTTGCGTCAGGCGTCAAAGCTGACAATGGTGGACTAAATAAATAGCAATATGCCTTTCGATTCGATCGCCCTACCCTTCCTCTAAGTTGATGCAAATCACTCATCCCAAACTGATTGGCATTATTGATAATAATAGTGTTGGCATTGGGGATATCCAATCCAGTTTCGATGATATTGGTGCAAACTAAAACATCATACTTTTTATCAATAAAATCCACTAAGGTTCGCTCCAAGGTTTTTGATTCCATTTGTCCATGAGCCATAGCAATATCTACATCCGGACACAATCTTCTAATCAGTGCAGTGATATCAGGTAGAGATTTCACTCTATTATGAACAAAGAAAACTTGACCACCACGATTAACTTCATAGTAAATTGATTCTCTAATTACTTTATCATCGAAAACCCGGCGCTCAGTGTGAATAGGTTGTCTATTCGGCGGGGGAGTCCGCATTACAGAAAGGTCCCTTGCCGCCATTAGAGAAAACTGCAAGGTTCGAGGAATTGGCGTGGCGGTTAAAGTCAAGGTATCCACATTCACTTTTAAGCTCCTCAATTTTTCTTTAGCGGTTACTCCGAATTTCTGTTCTTCATCTATGATAAGTAAGCCTAAATCCTTAAAGCCTATTTTTTTATTAAGCAAGCTATGGGTTCCAATAACTAAATCAATTTCTCCAGATTTACATCTTTCATAAACTATTGATTTCTCTTTTGTTGTTCTAAATCGATTGAGATAATCAACAGTACATCCGAACTGATCCAATCGGGCCGTAAATGTTTTTGCGTGCTGAAGCGCTAAAATAGTGGTTGGTACAAGGATGGCAACTTGTTTTCCAGCAACAATAGCTTTAAAAGCCGCTCGCATTGCGACTTCTGTTTTTCCAAAACCTACATCCCCACAGATCAATCTATCCATAGGATATTTCTTTTCCATGTCGCCTTTGACATCTACAGTAGCCTGATATTGATCTGGTGTATCTTCATAAATAAAAGAAGCTTCCAATTCAGTCTGTAAATAACCATCTTCTGGAAATTGAAATCCTTCGCTGGCTTTTCGTTTTGCATAAAGTTGGATCAACTCTTTGGCAATGTCCTTTATTTTCTTTTTGGTTTTGCGTTTTAGCGCTTTCCAGCTATCAGATCCAATTTTACTTAAAGTTGGTGCAGTACCATCTTTCCCTATATATCGAGAAATTTTATGCAATGAATTTATAGAAACATAAAGCAGGTCATTGTTTTTGTACATTAATCGCACAGATTCTTGGGTATGTCCAGCGACGGTAATTTTCTCCAACCCAGAATAACGACCGATTCCATGATCTATATGCGTAACAAAATCTCCAGGCTTTAATTCTCGGAGCATTTTCAAGTTAATCGCCTGATCTTTAGTAAATCCTCGCTTAAGTTTAAATCTATGAAAACGTTCAAAAATTTGATGATCGGTATAGCAAGCAATTTTCAAATTAAGATCCAGAAATCCCATATTGATGGAATTCAAAATCGGATGGAAAGTTATATCTGCTTGTAGGTCTTCGAAGATCGAATAGAAACGATCTATTTGACGGCTATTATCGGTAAAAATGAAATTCTCAATATTTCCTGCTGTGTTCCCCTTGAGGTGCTCAATTAGTAATTTGAAGTTTTTATTAAAACTAGGCTGAGGCCGAGCTTTAAAAGCTACCTGATGATTGCATTCTATCGGCTGAGGATCTTTACTTAGAGAAATAATATTATAATTTTTTATTCCCTCAGTAACTGCACTGGGAAATAAAAATGCTCTGTCCTTAAAAAACTCCCGAAGCTCTTCTTCCTCTCCTAATAGTTTAGGCAAATTCTTGGCAAAGACTTCGGCCTTATCAAAACATTGTTGCAATCTATCCAACATGAATTGGAAATCACGAACCCAAATTACCGTATTGCTTGGAAGCACTTCAAACAGTGAAACTTTCTGATCTTGTGTAAAACGAGTATTAATATTGGGGACAATATTTACAAAAGCTATATTTCTTTTTGAAAGTTGAGTAGTAGGATCAAAGGTTCGAATAGACTCGATTTCTTCGTCAAAAAGATCTAGTCGATAGGGCCACTCGTTTCCATAAGAGAAGATATCTATGATTCCGCCTCTGATCGAAAACTGACCTGGATTGTAAACAAAATCAACTCGTTCAAACCCATATTCAACGAGTACCTCAATCAAATGATCTATATCTAAATCCTCTCCTTTCTTTAATTGAATGCGCGATTTTTTGAGAACTTCCGGAGAAACCACCTTTTCGAATAATGCTTCTGGGTAGGAAACAATAGTTTGTGGCTTCGACAAGTCATCTGAAATCTTATTGATTGTCTCCGTACGTTCTAGAACATTACCTCCGTTTAGTTCTTCAAAATTCTGAGGTCTTTTAAACGAATCTGGGAAAAAAAGAATTTCTTCCGTTGGGGTTAATTTTGATAAATTATTCTGGAGATACGCGGCCTCTTCTTTATCTGAGGAAATAATAAGATGAAAATAATTTGTAGTCAACTTCAGTCCGGACAAGACAAAGGAATCCTGAGCTCCAACCAATCCGTCTAATCGAATCCTTTGGAGTCCTTCCGCTTCTAGGAATTGCTTGATTTGCAACACCCGGTCATCTTCACTGTAACGCTTGATTAAGCGTTCTAAATTACTCACAGCGCGAAGATAAAATATTATGCGATCTTCGGCTTGAAAAAGTCGATAGACCAGTATTTTTACAATAAAAAAGGAATAAACAATGTCGTTAAATGTGGAGATCAAGGCTCGATGCTCAAACCCTGAGAAAATCAAAGAAAAGCTGAAAGCCTTGAATGCAGATTATCGGGGATGTGATCACCAAATTGACACCTATTTCAAAGTCAATGAAGGGCGTTTAAAATTGAGAGAAGGAAACATTGAACAAAATTTAATTCAATATCAACGAGAAAATAAGAAAGGGCCAAAATCTTCTAAATTTAATTTATTCCCAGTACCGAAGGGGTCCACATTGAAGGAGATATTAGCCTTATCGGCTGGTGTACTCTGCGTGGTAGACAAGCAACGCCATATTTATTATATCGAAAACGTAAAATTTCATGTGGACGAGGTAAAAGACTTAGGAAGCTATGTTGAAATAGAAGCTGGGGATTTAATAAAGCCAATGACGCCAGAAGAATTACATGGACAATGCGAACATTATCTTAATTTTTTTGAAATTGAAGAAACTGAATTGATTCACAATTCGTATTCAGATTTAATACTTGCAAAAAAATAAGATGAAAAGGTTCCCTGCCAAAATATTATTATTTGGAGAATACACCGTTTTGTACAATCAAAAGGCATTAGCATTTCCTTACCCACATTTTGGAGGACAATGGAGTTTTGAAAACACACCTGAAGCTATCCCAAGTCTTTTACCCTGGCTGACATACATCGAATCTTTATCTAAAGAACTGGACTGGATACCTAATAGATCAATCCAATCGTTTTCATTGGATCTATCACTTGGGATTTGGTTCAAATCTGATATCCCCATAGGATATGGTCTAGGTAGTTCCGGGGCTTTGACCGCAGCATGGTATCATAGGTACATTGAAGAAAATTCAACTTTATCTCTAAATGAGTTACAATCCCGATTGGCGAAGTTGGAATCTTTTTTTCACGGAACAAGTTCAGGGTTTGATCCGCTAGTAAGTTATTGCGATCGGGCAATTTTATTGACTGGTACAAATAAAAGAGTAATTGATTTTGACAAAGGGCATTTCGCGCTATCCAAATTTTTCATCATAGATACTTTAAAGTCAAGATCAACGAGCCCGTTGGTTCATTATTTCCGCAACCAATGTAAAAAAGATCGTTTTAGAAAAGCTTTGTTGAATCCTTTGATTATCGTTCAAGAAAAGGCGATAAAAAGTTTGGTATCTCTATTAGAAGAAAAAAAATATAGAAGTAAAAACCAGGCTGCTTTTGAGCAAGCATTCTATCAAATCAGTCAATTGCAAATTCAATATTTGGGAAAATTAATTCCTCCTTCCATTCAAAAAATCTGGAAAGCAGGATCATCAAAAGGAAAATATAATTTGAAAATTTGTGGAGCAGGCGGGGGTGGAATAATCTTAGGCCTTGGAGAATTACCTCAAACAACCTTACCAGTAGCTAGGCCCTTTTTTCACTAACTAATATAAATGCTGGAGGGATATTCAATGCGACAAAGTTAACGTCCACATTTCCGAATACATTTTTATACATTTTTTTGGTCAGCAATGAATAGTGAATTTGTATAAAATTTCCTTTCGGTAACAATGCTGATTTACATCCTCGAACAATACGATAAGACAATTCATCTGGTAATGAAACGAATGGAATTGCGGAGATAATTGATTCCGGTTGGCCTTTACCAAGCTTATCTAAGTGCGCTTGTAGATTTTCAGCGGAATCTTCAACCACAATTAAACGGTTGTCTTTTATTCCATTTAAAACCTTGCAAAAGGATGGATTTACTTCAAAACAAAGTAATTGGGTATCAGGCCCCATTGCCTTTAATATATGTTTTGTGATTACGCCATCGCCTGCTCCGAGTTCTACCAAGACCTTAGCATGGCTAAAATCTACATATTTGATCATTTCCTTGCAGACGTATTTAGAGCTTCGGGTAAAAGTTCCGACCTCCTTTAAGTTTTTCAAACTTTCTTTCAAAAATTCAATTCTACCCATTGGTTCTCTCATTGCTGCACAAAAATGCTCTTTTTAATGCAAACGACAAAAACAGATTTACTGCGGGAAATCGCTGAGGTAATATTGTAAGTCGGGAAATTTCTCCATAAGTCGCAGCGCATCAGACCTTTTAAGTGGAATACCGTTGAAATAAGGCACCACTTGACAACCCGCCATCCCATTGCCAATTAGTTGATTTTTCAACGTTACGGCTTCAGAATATCTGGAAAATCTACCCAATTGGTATTTATAACCGTTAAAACTGCCTGACTTTTCAACCATCCATTCTCTTCCCTGTAAAGGACCCGGAATTCTAAAGTTTTGGCCAATTGCGGCAACTTGTACTCTATAAAGCAAACCAATCTGTTTTTCATCAAAGGTTAGCCCTCTTTCATCAAAGTAATTATCTCTTACCTTTTCTTTTTCCATATCCACTTCAATGGAATATTGCTCCATGCCTAAAAATTGATAATTGATTCGGCGATTAAATTTTGAAGCGTTTAATTGTGGACCAGATTCCATTCTAGTCTTTATCATTGGAAATTGATCTGCAAACCCTTGCATGTATATTGAACTCGAGGGTACTCCTTTTCCAATTAAATATTCCGCCGCTTTTTCAGCACGTTTGATTGAAAAATATAGCTTAAAGGCATCTGGTGAATTTCCATCACCATGTCCTCGAAGGACAATTGCCACGCCAGGATAAGCTTTTAGGAATTGGCTTATTTTATCCAATTCTTGTATATTTCCTGGACCTAGCACCTGATCATTTTGATTAATATAAAGCGGTCTGAACTTAAAAGTTTTTATCGGTTCTCCTGAAGCATTAGGAACAATTATTGGACTTCCGCTAGAAACGTTACCCGGATTCGTACCGGCTAAAATAACACCAGCATCTCTCTGTGTCCGTCGGAAGGAACTTACTTGATCAAAGGTAATCGGTCTTGAGGAAACTAATTGTTCCGGTCTTTCTTGCTTGAAGTAAACAACATAAATATCATGGCCTCCAAATCCACCACTTCTTTCAGAGGATAGATAAGCCTTTAGTCCATCTTTACTTAATCGGAAAAAGGCATCATCTCCAGGAGAATTGATAGGAGCTGCCAAATTAATTGGCGTCTTCCAGCTTTCAGAATTATCTACGTAACGTGCGCTAAAAACATCGTAGCCACCCATGCTCTTTGTAGAGTTAGAACTAAAAAATAGAGTCCTCCCATCCTTTGCTAAGAAAGGAGTTGTCTCATCATACTCAGTGTTAATCTTTTTGCCTAAATTTTTCGGGGTCGTCCAATTTCTTCCAGTCCAAGTACTAATGTACAGATCCAATCCTCCAAATCCACCTGGCATTCTGCTAGAGAATACCATTATAGAATCATTGTAAAAGTGAAAACTTTTATCTCCCCTTTCTGGGTTTAGCGGCCCGTTAAATTTTTTGGAAAAAAGGGTTTGTTCTTCGTTGCTAAAACTATCTACCAAAATTTCACCGCTTATTAAATCATTGCCTTTGAAGAAGAATAAAACTTGTCCTTTTTCAGTAAAATCAAGAATCATATCATTCTTTGGAGAATTTAGCAAATCTGGCATTGGTTCAGGGACTGTCCATTTTCCTGCTTTTTCATAGGCAGAAAACATATCTAGTCGATAGTTTCCATACAATTCATCCAGCTTCCCATCTGTATCCCTTAGGCCTCCAACATTTCCAAATCGGGAAGAAGAGAAATATAATTTATTGGAATAGTTAGGACTTATTATCGGTGAAATTTCATTACCAATAGTATTGATAGATTCCCCAAGGTTTTCAACAATGGCTATTTCATCTGCTCCAGAATATCTTAGACCTACCCCGCAACGACGGATCATATCTTTGACCATTCTTCTTTTGTCATCTTTCCCATCTACTGCCGCCAAATAGCTTTTGTAAACATTTGCTGCATCCTTGAATTGACTCGCCATATGGTAGGCCCGACCAAGATGGAATAAACTTTCGGCCTCTGGTTTTTTTGCATTACCTACAACTCTCTTAAGCAAACGCAAACCTTGTTCTACTTTTCCAGTTTGCAAGTAAGTTATACCCAGATTACTGAAAATACTTTCATCCTGCGGATCGAATCGCTGATATTTTTGATAGAGATTTAATGCCTCAACATACTTTCCCTTACTGAAATATAATTCAGCGGTACTCTTTATTTTTTTACCTTGAATTTGTGCTTGAGGAGCAAAGGCAAAAAGTAAACAAACTAAAATGAAGGCTATGCGCACGTTATTATGGTCTATTAAACTGTTTGTTGATCATCGAATTGTTCCAAATAGTCTCCCACTTTTCTTAAGTAAGAACCGCCGAGGAATCCATCCACCACTCTGTGATCATAAGACAGAGAAAGGAACATCATATGACGGATGCCAATGAAGTCTCCCTTATCAGTTTCAATGACTGCAGGTTTCTTTCTTATCGCTCCAGCAGCCATTATAGCAACTTGGGGTTGAAAGATAATTGGTGTACCCATTACATTCCCAAAGGTCCCTACATTAGTTAATGTAAAAGTGCCTCCCTGAATTTCATCGGGCTTTAAGTCGTTGTTTCGAGCTCGGTTAGCGAAATCATTTACTTTTTTAGTTAACCCTAGGAGACTTAATTGATCAGCGTTTTTGATAACTGGAACAATTAAATTTCCCGATGGTAGGGCAGCTGCCATACCAACATTAATATCTTTTTTCACAATGATACTCGTTCCTTCTACAGAAACATTTACCATTGGGAAATCTCGGATTCCCTTTGCAACCGCTTCAATAAAAATCGGAGTAAAAGTGATTTTTTCTCCATGATTTTTCATGAATGTATTCTTTATCCTGTTTCTCCAATTTACAATATTGGTCACATCTACCTCAATGAAGGAAGTGACATGAGGTGAAGTATGCTTAGATCTCACCATATGTTCAGCGATAAGCTTACGCATACGATCCATCTCCACTATTTCGGTTCCACCTGAAACTGAAGTTGCTACGGAAGAAGACTTTTTTCCTATTGAAGCAGGCGCAGAACTCCCTCCACCACTAGTTCGTTGTTTAAGGTAGGCTAGCATATCGCTTTTAGTAACTCTTCCTTCTTTACCTGTTCCTTCGATGTAATCAAGCTCGCGCTGAGTTACCCCTTCCTTTCTAGCAATATTTTTCACTAAAGGGCTATAGAATCTTCCTTGAGATCGAGAACTAATATTTCCTTCTACCACCGGAACTTCAGAAAGACTCACTACAGCCTCTTTTGCTTTAGAAACTTTCACTCCATTTGATTGGCCATTAGTTTTTGATTTCTCAGCCACTGGAGCTGCTTTTTCGCTGGATGGAGTTGCACTTGGAGCAGCTGCTTCTCCATCGGTAGCAATTACTGCTATTTCGGCTCCCACTGGTACTACATCATTTTCTTTAAATAGCAATTCGGAAATTACTCCTGCGACTGGGCTCGGAACTTCCGAATCTACCTTGTCCGTAGCAATCTCAAGGATAGTCTCATCGACATCCACGGAATCACCCACTTTTTTAACCCAATTCAGGATTGTGGCTTCCATTATACTCTCACCCATTTTGGGCATGACCAATTTGACTTGTGCCATAATTTCTTTTTGGTTAATCTTTGGAAGAAGCCCGAAGGAGCTTCTATTCAATAGGGCCTCAAAATTAGCGTTATTTAGCCTCTAATAAAAATAAACGCAACATATTAAGACCAACGTTTCCAGTATACTCGATATTTTTTAGTCGATCCTTGAAAAGGGTCAGTTTATTTGTTTGAACGCTAGACCTATCCGCTACGGCCAACCAAATGGTTCCGACGGGTTTTTCCTCAGTTCCTCCACCTGGGCCAGCGATTCCTGAAATAGCAATAGCCATATCAACATTTAGTTTTTTAATCGCTCCCTGCGCCATTTCAGTTACACATTCGGCTGAAACAGCCCCATGTTCCCTAAGTGTTTTTACTAGTACACCCAATTGGTTTTCTTTGATACTATTCTCATAGGCTATGATAGCCCCTTGAAAATACCCTGATGATCCTGGTACTTGAGTAATTAAATGAGATAGATATCCACCAGTACAGCTTTCGGCAGCGCCCAATTTCTTTTTTCTTTCAATCAAAAGCTTACCAACCACTTCAGCAAGGGTTTCCTTTTCAAATCCAAATACGAGCTGAGGAATTCTTTGGACTAAATTTTCTTTTAATCGTTCTATTTCTTTTTCAAGCTCTGTTTTATTTTTGCCAACACCCGTCAATCGCAAACGGACCATTCCTAGATTAGGTAAATAGGCAAGTTTAAAATTATTGGGTAAAATATTTTCAAAACTTTCAAGCTTGGCAGCAATTCTGGATTCCCCTTCTCCTGCCGTTAATATAGTACGATGTATGATGTGCTGGTCTCCGAGTTTTTGAGAAAATTTTGGAAGAACCTCATGTGTCATCAAATATTTCATTTCATAAGGAACACCGGGCATTGAAACCAAAATAGAATTTCCTATTTCAAACCACATGCCTGGAGCCGTTCCCATTTTGTTCAGGAGTACAGCGGCCGTTTTTGGGATAAAACATTGCTCCTTATGAGCAGGAGTAGTTTCTCGTCCCAATTGTTGAAAGAACTTTTGAATTCTATTCCAAGTGGGTTCATGAAATTCCATTTCTACTTTTAAATAATCTGCAATTGCTTTTTTAGTGATATCATCTTTTGTCGGCCCTAAACCACCAGTAAGTAATACAAGATCAGACGATTGTATCGCACGTCCAATGGTGTCAATTATTTGTTGATGATCATCAGAAATAGAAATTATCTCTTTAACATTTATGCCAAGAAGATTGAGCTCTGTGCCCATCCAAGCGGAGTTAGTATCGATTATCTGACCTATTAAGATCTCATCCCCTATGGTAACAATGGTTGCTTGCATTAATTTACTAGCTTTATTTCCTTGATGTTAAAAAATTTTATTTTTCCCTTTACCTCTACTGCTAATCGTCCATGGGCATCAATATCTTTTATTACTCCATCAAACCGATTTTCATTTTGATCTAGAAAGCTACTTTCCTCTTCATATCGATATAAATGAGAAAGATATTCTTCATTCAGATAGTTAAAGTTTAATGCCTTTAGCTTTAGGTAGTAATGTTCGAGAGCGGCAAAGAGTTTTAAACGAAGGCTGTTTAAGTCAAAATATTTACCTTGTATAATACTGAGAGAAGTTGGGTTCGGTGCGTGTTCAAATATTTGCTGGTTTACATTTATACCTAGTCCTATTATGCTTGAGTTAATTTGAGTGGACAGAAGATTGTTTTGAATTAGAATACCTGCCAATTTTTTTCCGTTTATAATAAGATCATTGGGCCATTTGACAAAAACAGTTTTATTAGTCAATTCGTCTAAAAAAGAACGAACCCCCAAAGAAATCGCCTTATTTAGCATAAATTGCTCTGTTGGTTTTAGAAAGTTCGGATAGAGGATTACGCTAAGACTGAGGTTGCGCCCAGGGGCAGATTCCCATTGACTGCCAATTTGGCCCCTTCCATTGAACTGATTGTAGGTAGATATGACAGTTCCTTCCAATGGAGTACTTTTTGCTAGTAATTCAGCAGCATAAAGATTGGTTGAGGCCAATTGATCCAAATGGTGGAGAACTTTACCAATAAAAATGGGGTTATCCATATTGGAAATGTAAGTATTTAAAAGATTTATGGAGATATTTGAGTTTCATTTAGATTCAAACATATAAAAAAGAAAGAAAGCCATTTGAGTTATCAGCCAAAGCCTATTCTAAAAGATCCAAATATTGAGCAAATCAATGATCTTATTATAGACGCCATCAGAGACATAAAGGGAGAACAGATCATTAAATTGGATCTCAGATCTTTAGATGAGCGACCTACAGACTTTTTTATCGTTTGCGAAGCCGAATCTAGTACCAAAATTGGGGCTATAGCAGATAATATCCAAAAACGACTAAAGCTCGAAGCTAATTTAGCCCCTTCTCACTTTGAGGGAAAAACGGAGGCCAAATGGGTATTATTGGACTACTTTTACACCGTAGTTCATGTTTTCTATCCTGAGACTAGGGCCTTTTATGAGCTTGAAGATCTATGGAGCGACGCAAATATTACCGAATACGATAATAATTGACCTATTTAGACCGATTTTTAGCATATATAGTCGAAATTCTCCAACGGTTTGCGTTTAGAAACGTTAAATAATAATTGACACAATTACATTCTAATGAGTAATAATAATAAGATGAATAACTCAGAAGACAAGGGGACACCCGGCACAGGACCAAAATTCAACTCCTATTGGATTTATGGCCTTCTTGCCTTGTTCCTCCTCGCACTGAATTTCTACAGCCTTACGAACACTACAAATGAGCCATTAAATTTTGGTGAATTTGAAAATATGATCCTTTCTGGGCATGTTGAAAAAATAGACGTAATCAACAAGGAGATAGTTCAGGTTTACATCAAGAAGGAATTTCAGGAAGAATATCCGGATTTAAATAAACCTAAATTTGGTACTCCTTCTGCACATTTCAATTTCAAAATTGGATCTATCGATAAATTTCAAGAGGACTTGCAAGCTTTGCAACTCAATGAAGATATTCCTAAGTCTCAATTGATTCACCCAAATTTCGTTACAAAGGAAAATTGGATTGGACCAATTTTAAGTTGGACACTACCTATATTATTTCTTGTAGCCATTTGGGTTTTTATCATGCGCCGTGTTGGAGGAGGAGCAGGAGGACCAGGCTCACAGATTTTCAATATTGGGAAATCAAAAGCCACACTGTTTGACAATAACACAAAAGTAACAGTGACATTCGCAAATGTTGCAGGACTAGATGAAGCTAAGGAGGAAGTAATGGAAGTGGTAGACTTCTTGAAGAATCCTAAAAAATATACCTCCTTAGGAGGGAAAATCCCTAAAGGAGTTTTACTTGTTGGCCCTCCAGGAACTGGTAAAACATTATTAGCGAAAGCTGTTGCAGGTGAAGCCGGTGTTCCATTCTTTTCCATCTCAGGATCTGATTTCGTAGAAATGTTTGTTGGGGTTGGAGCTTCCAGAGTAAGAGATCTTTTTAAGCAAGCACGAGAGAAGGCACCTTGTATCGTATTTATCGATGAGATTGATGCGATCGGAAGAG
>CALGJW010000170.1 GCA_937930025.1 uncultured Saprospiraceae bacterium
TAGGGTAAGAAATTTGCAGAAAGGAAATAGATGAATCCAGCGACGATTCCCCCAAGAATATAAATCGGTAAAATTCTATGATCTCCAATGAGGTCTCCTACGATTCTTCCAAACCAATAAAGCAGTATCATGTTCCAAAAAATATGTCCAAATCCTTCATGGAGGAACATACAGGTGATGATTGTCCAAGGCCGTGTGACGACTTCCCACCAATCTGAGGAGAGACTAAGCCAGTTGATCATCGTATTGTAAGGGGAAAGTGAAGAGCCATCTACATTAAATCCTAGGACTAAACGGGCTATTATCACACATACAAAGACCCCCACATTTGCTATAACTAGCCTTGTGACCATGTTTCCTTGACGGAACTCTCTTTGTAAATCTTCCCAAATACTTTTAAACATAATATCTCCTCAAATATAAACTTCTCTTTGGCCTCTCAAGTTGCACTTATCTATTGAAAAGATTGCCATTTTTTCGCCAAAATTGAATCAATAGAAATCCGAAAATAGCTCCTCCTAGGTGGGCGAAGTGGGCAATTCCCGTATTAAAGCTTCCAATTCCCAGAAATAGCTCAATTGCACCATAAATCAGGACAAAATATTTCGCTTTTATAGGAATAGGCGGAAAAAGCAGCATGAGCTTCGTTTCTGGGAAAAGAGTCCCGAAACCGGCCAATAAGCCAAAAACTGCCCCCGAGGCACCCAATACTCCACCTTGAACAGCAGCAGGATCAATACCAGCACCTTTAATTTCAAAATACCACACCAAAAGATGCAATGCTACCGCTCCAAAACCACTTACAAGATAAAAGATCAAAAATTTCTTTGGGCCCATGTAGTTCTCCAATGGAGGGCCAAACATATAGAGTGCAAACATGTTGAAAAACAAATGTGTAGTCCCGCCATGCATGAACATATGCGTAACCAATTGAATTGGATTAAACAAATCACTGTTTGCAGGAAAATGTAAAGTAAAAAAAGGATCTTTCAATTGTGGCATCCCAAAAGAAATGGCAAAAAATAGCAACACATTGATTATCAATAGATTCTTTACAACATCGGTTAACTGCATCATAAGCTGAAATTATGGTAGACAAGTTAGGCATTTTCGATAGGCAACTGATCCATTTTTTCGACAAGATGAGCTCCAATTACTGCCAACGTTTAAGCTTTAAATTTTTTATCCAATTCTTCTAATTCATAGGTGACGAAGCATTTTCGTCCTGTTGGACTCTTATACGGCAATTCGCATGCGAAAAGTTGGTCGATTAACTCCTGCATTTCGAGGCCAGTCAAGGTTTGCCCTCTTTTGATTGCGGTTGATCGCGCCATGGACCTAGCAACATTTTCATTGGTACCCAACTGTATTTCGAGATTTGATTTGAATTGATCGAGTAAGCCTTCGATTACTTTTTGTTCATCCAACTTTTTGTCAAAATCAGCCGGTGTTCCTTGTAGAACAAAAGTGTCCTTCCCAAATTCTTTCAAATCAAACCCCAGTTGATTAATCATTGGTAGAATCTCTCTCAAAGTATTGGCATCCACGGTATTCACTTCAATCGTCTTGGCGAATAGAGAAATTTGAGTTCCAACACTTTGGTCCGTCATCTGATGAACATAACGCTCATATAATATTCGCTCATGAGCCGCCTGTTGGTCAATCAACAAAAAACCTGATTTAATTTGACTGACTATATAAGTAGAATGAATTTGATATGGTTTCCTAATCGCGGTATCTTCACTATGAAGGCTATTCGGTTCACCAGAAAAGGAACTTGAGATGGTTAAGGATGAATCTAGATCATTTCCAGCGGGCGGATTAAAATCTTTTAATCCTTCGTAGATCTGTTCCCACTCCTTACTTCCTTTTTGCTGGTTCGGAATATTATTCCCAAAGTTGTTAGAGAAATTTCCAGAACTACCAGCATTCTGGTTGACAGGCTGTTGGTAATTAGCAAAAGATTGATCCTGTTCGAAGTCTATGGTTGGGGTAATATTATGTTTCCCAAGAGCATGTCGCACAGAGACCTTTAAATAATTATAGATCAATCGTTCATCTTCAAATTTTATCTCTTGCTTAGTTGGATGTACATTGATGTCGATTTGAGCAGGGTCTATTTCCAAAAAGATCACATATATTGGAAAATGTTCTTTGGCCAAAATATCCTCATAGGCTCCCATTATCGCATGATGCAGGTAACCACTTTTTATAAATCTTCTATTGACAAAAAAGTATTGTTCTCCGCGGGACTTCTTGGCAAATTCCGGTTTCCCAATAAATCCATCCAAAGTTACTACATCCGTTTCCTCTGTTACTGGTACTAGTTTCTGGTTAGAATTAGTCCCGAGCACAGCAACTATTCTTTGTCTTTGATTGGAAGTGGCCAAATGGAATAATTCATTTCCATTGTGATGCATGGAGAAAAACACATCGGGATGCGCTAAGGCTAAACGAACAAACTCCTCTTGGATATGTTTGAGTTCGACTGGATTCGACTTAAGGAAGTTTCTTCTAGCCGGAACGTTAAAAAACAGATTTTTGACAGCTGTACTGGTTCCAACCGGGCATTGACAGGCATCTTGATTTTTCACTTCAGATCCTTCTATCAATATTTTTGTACCTAGTTCATCAATGGCCCGTCTGGTTCTCATTTCCACTTGAGCGATTGCTGCAATAGAGGCCATAGCTTCGCCACGAAAACCCATGGTTTTTATTTCAAAGAGGTCTTTGGCCTGTCTGATTTTTGAGGTCGCATGTCGTTCAAAGGACAGGCGGGCATCAGTATCTGACATTCCACATCCATCATCCACAACTTGGATAAGTTGCTTTCCGGCCTCTTTGAGGATAAGTTGAATCTGTGTCGCGCCAGCATCCAGGGCATTTTCCATCAGTTCTTTTACTACAGAAGCTGGTCTTTGAATAACCTCTCCGGCAGCAATCTGATTGGCCACTGAATCTGGAAGCAGCTGAATAACATCAGCCATGAAAGTCTATGTTTTAATGATTTATGTGAACTACTCTGATTTAAATTCAGATCTGATCACAAACTGTTAATTAACTGAGGCAAATATATCTTAATTGCGATGTAAGACAATACGATAAGGATAGCGATTATTATTAAAAGGCGATAATTTGACTTTTTAACTAATTTCGAACGATAAGCTTCATTTCCATACCCTCCTCGTTTGATTCCTTTTGCAATCCTCGATTTCATGGCCTCAGGGCTATTATCCTTAGACTGTAGTGAATCCAATTCTTTTTTGCGCTCTTCCCATTCTTCTTTTTTCGGATCCCAATACCTAGGACGATATTCGAATTTTTGATTTTTGGGAGTTTTGAATGCTCTAAGAAAACCCATAATTGAATCTTTTAATCAAGTTAGTGAAAATAGCTAAAATCCAAAACATAAAAATACTTTCTATTGTTCCTTTTTCCTTTCTATTTGTGTATTCCGCTATTATTTATCGTATCTGTTTACTCATTTTAACGTATAAATACTGGAATCATAAAAAACCTTGTAATCATAGTTGCAAATCATAAAAGGGTAAAGGTATATTTGCACCTTCTATAACATCTGATGAGCGATCAAATCAAGCACGAGTGTGGCGTAGCATTAGTTCGTCTACTCAAACCTCTGGATTATTATCATAAAAAGTACGGCACTGCGCTGTACGGAGTAAACAAGCTGCGCCTTCTTATGCAGAAGATGCGAAACAGAGGTCAAGATGGTGCAGGGATGGCCACAATTAAATTGGACCCTAAACCTGGAACGCGATACATCAGTCGCAAGCGATCCACGGCGAATGACTACTTAGATGACTTATTTCGTGGAGTATACAAACACTTCAACGATCTTCCCAAGGGAAAATTAGACGATCCGGCTTGGTTAAAAGAAAATCTTCCTTTTACTGGTGAGCTCCTTCTCGGTCACTTGAGATATGGAACCCATGGCGTCAATACGATTGAGACTTGCCATCCTTTCCTCCGACAGAACAATTGGATCAGTAGAAATCTTGTGGTTGCTGGAAATTTCAACCTTACAAATGTAGATGAGCTATTCGATGAGCTTATCGGTTTTGGACAATACCCAAAAGAGATTTCTGATACAGTAACCGTTTTGGAGAAGATAGGTCATTTCTTAGATGATGAAGTACAACGATTGTTTTCTTGGTTTAAACCTGATGGACATAGTATAGAAGAAATCAACCAGTTGATTTTTGACAACTTGGATATTCAGCGCTTATTAAAGCGGGCATCGAAAAAATTTGATGGGGGTTATATGATGGCGGGTATGATTGGACATGGGGATGCCTTTGTGATGAGAGATCCTGTCGGTATTCGCCCTGGTTTTTACTACGCAGATGAAGAAGTGGCCGTGGTGGCTTCTGAACGCCCTGCTATTCAGACTGCTTTTAATGTGCACCATTCCAAAATAAAGGAATTGCAACCCGGGCATGCTTTAGTTATAAAGCATTTCGGAGAAGTTAGTGAAGTTCCTTTTATCGCTCCTCAACCGAGAAAGGCCTGTTCTTTTGAACGAATTTATTTTTCAAGAGGGACTGATCGAGATATCTACTTAGAACGAAAAAAATTAGGCGAACAATTGGCAAAGCCTGTTTTAAAGGCTGTCAATAATAATTTCAATGATACCGTTTTTTCCTTTGTTCCGAATACTGCCGAATCCGCTTTTTTCGGTTTAGTAGAAGGATTAGAGAAAAATCTAAATATTATTAAGCAGAAAAAAATCTTGGCAGTAGGGCCTGATATTAAGCCTAAAAAATTGAACAAGATTTTAGCTGAAAAAGCGAGAGTAGAGAAGATTGTTGTAAAAGATGCCAAGCTTCGAACTTTTATAGCCGATGGTGCAAGTCGAGCAGACTTGGTTTCTCATATATATGATGTTACTTATGGCATAGTAAATAACGAGAAGGATACTTTAGTGCTATTGGATGATTCCATTGTTCGAGGAACTACGCTAAGAGACAGTATCTTAAAAATAACTTCAACCCTTCGGCCAAAAAAGATCGTTGTAGTTTCTTCTGCTCCACAAATTCGATATCCCGATTGTTACGGTATAGACATGTCTATGCTTGGTGAATTTGTTGCCTTCCAAGCTATGGTTGCTCTACTCAAAGATCGGAAGAAAACCCATATGCTTCAAGAGACTTATGAGCGGTGTATAGCTTCGGAGTCCAAGGCAATGAAGAAGATCAAAAACGAGGTGAAGCCACTGTATGATCTATTTACTCAACAAGAAATTTCAGCTAAAATTGCAAAGATCATCACTCCAAAAGGTATCAAACCAAAGATTCATGTAATTTATCAGTCTATTGAAAATCTTCATGAAGCCTGTCCTGGTCATACTGGAGATTGGTATTTCTCTGGGGACTATCCTACGCCAGGTGGGATGCGCGTGATCAATCGATCTTTTATTAATTATATGGAAGGGAGGAACGAGCGGGCGTACTAGGTTCTTGGTTCTTGGTTCTTGGTTCTTGGTTCTTGGGGCGAATGGATTTTGAGTCGAAATTGTTCTGAGGGTTCTGGATTTTGGTGACGAAAATCTTTGATCGAAAATTCCTGAATATTTGAATCCTAATTTATTTTCCTTAGATATCGAATTCCCAGTCGAAAAAGAGAAATCCCTAATTAATAATGCAACTTGGTTGAATACAGGTTATTCGACATTGCGCCGAAGGCAATTGCGTCGTTAGACAATTGCGCCAAAGGCAATTGAACTTATTGAACCCTACGCTCTTCCACTACTAAAAAATCGAGTAAACCCAAATCGCACAGCAATAAGAATAACAACAAAAGTAAGGATCACCCAACCGAATGGAATAATGGCAATGGCAATAATATGCGTCTTGTCAAGAATCCACATGAAGCCCATCACTGCTGCCAGCATAGTTACTAAACCAGAGAGCTTAGTGATTCCAGGAATATTTTTAATATCTGCATTTCGACCGATGATCATAAAGGTTGCGATCATGGAGAGTATGGGAAGAACTTGGGTAACTAAGTTCGTATCCATTACTGATTTTCTTTCGAATAAGAATAGGTAAATATTCAAAGTAATAGCGAAAACGCCAGGTATTGACACTAAGAAAATTAACGCGGAATATAAAAACAGCCATGGCTTTTCATCCCCTTCATCTTTTCCCATCCAACCAGCTATTAAGGCAGTAAAAGGAATCATAAGAAAGTAAACCAACAAGTAGGTTGGATTAGCTGCGCAACTATCGAAGAATTCTTGAAGTGTCATAACTATGCTTTAAAATCAACATTGAAGTCTAACTATTGAGAATTTACATCGACTTCAATTCTATCGGTTCTATTCGTAATTTCCCAGGCGGTATAAAATACGAGTTGAGCGATCTTCGCCATTTTATCAAACTGAATTTTATCTACCGTATCTGATGTACGATGATAATCCTTATGGGTTCCATTAAAGTAGAAAATAGCCGGAATTCCTTTCTTCGCAAAGTTATAATGATCTGATCTGTAGTAGTAACGATTGGGATCGTTTTCAGCGTTGTAAGTGTAATCTAAGGTCAAGTTAGTAAAACGGTCGTTCACCCCTTCGTTGATCGCATGCAAGGCAGTGCTCAAGCGATCCGATCCAATAACATAAATGTATTCTGGATTATCGATATACTTTTTATCCACTCTACCTACCATATCTACATTGATATCTGCGACGGTTTTTTCTAGAGGAAAAAGCGGCAAGTCGGTATAATATTGAGATCCAAGCAGACCTTTTTCTTCACCGGTTAACCACATACAAAGTACAGATCTACGTGGGCCTATGCCAGCCTTCTTTGCGTCGGCAAATGCCTGTGCAATCTCTAAGACAGTTGATGACCCTGAACCGTTATCATCGGCTCCATTATAAATATCGTCACCTCGCATACCCAAATGATCGTAATGCGCTGAAACCACCAATATCTCTTCTTTTAATTCAGGATCTGTCCCTTCGATATATGCAAGAATATTATTCCCTTTTAGAGAAGAAGACTTTTTGTCCAGCCTGATTGAAAATTCTGTTGGGAAAGTAATTTCTATTGACTTTCCTTTCTTTTGGATTTTCTTTCGGGCCTTAATTACTTTCTTGTAATATTTTGCAAATAATTCTTTTGCAAACGAACTTGAAATATAAATGCTGTTACATAGTTTTTCGAAGTCAGGTTGTTCTCCTAAAGTGACTTGTCTTCCAAACCACTGATTTCTTGTTTCGCTAGCGCGCTTTTGCAATTCATTATCAATAATTAAAATTGCTTTGGCGCCATTTGCTTTGGCAGCCTTCACTTTTTTCTGCCAATCTGTGGACCATTCTGACAAATCTGAAGTTCCAGTGATTTTAGATATACCATTTAGGTTTGTAGGCTCATCTTTCAATACAGCGATTATTTTTCCAACAACATTTTTTCCTTGGTAATCAGAATAATTTTCATCATCAATACCATATCCTAAAAAAGTAATTTCACTGACATAATCGATTTCTAAGTTTTCATTCCTTCCAGGGTAAGCGATAAAGTCCCAGCCATGCCTGTAGCTTTGTTCCCCCAAAGTCATTTCCGTTTGATTCCAAGCAGTCCAATTAAATTGAATAGGTTGTAGATAAGAATTGGTAGCAGGTACTGGAGGAATCCCAAAGCTCTTTATTTTTCCTGTAATAAAATCTGCGGCTAAGTCACTTCCAGGAGAACCAGTTTCTCTGCCTTGAAAATCATCCGAGGCGATTTTTGTCAAGTAGGATCTTAAATCTTCTGCTGTTATTCTTTTGGCAAATTCTTCTGGATTTAACTTTTCATAATCTGTTTGTAAAAAAGTAGAAAAATCCAACCCAGGAGGAATATTCATCTGAGCTTTTGCATCCATTCCGATAAAAAGTGCGATTACAAAAAGTAGCGTTTTATACGAGTAATTCATTTTATTTTGTCTAATTGAAAACATGATTTGCTTGGCTTAAGGGCATTAACAACAAGCTATTTTACCTACGCGTCTTTGATGACGCCCCCCTTCAAATTCAGTGTCTAAAAAAGTATCTACTAAATCTATTGCTAATTCCTGAGCAACAAAGCGACAAGGAATAGCAAGCATGTTTGCATTATTATGTAGTCTTGCAAGTGAGGCAATATCTTTTTGCCAAGCGATAGCAGCTCTAACCTCTTGGTGTTTATTGGCGGTCATGGCTACCCCATTTGCAGAACCACAAAAAAGTAGCCCAAAGTTTGCTTCCCCTGAGGTCACTGATTCAGCAGCTGGATGTACAAAGTCCGGATAGTCAACACTATCTACAGAATCGGTGCCGAAATCGCTCACGGTGTATCCTGCATTGATCAAATGTGCCTTTACGGCATCTTTGTAATGTATACCGGCATGATCTGCGCCTAAAGCAATAGTACCTTTTGACATAAACCTATATTTTATCTTTAAAGATAAGGCTTTAACTTAGTTTCCAATGCCTCTTTCATAGCAGAATCATTGTTTTGTCCGACTAAACTGATCAATTGAAGCGCTACCCTCTTTGCAGTATCTGGTTGGTTTCCAAAATCGGCTCTATCACTAGCATCTAAAGAATCATAGAATCTGAGTTCTTCCATCAATGCCTCGCCCATAGTTTCAATATGAGGCTTAGCACCTTCGTAGTTGCCCGCTTGAGCATATAAACTGAAGAATCCTAAAGTGGTCCCGTCAAATGGGAAATTCATATGAGGATAAGCAGCAAAATAAGTGTCCAATAATTGACTAGCCTTATCTTTCTTACCTTCTCTTGTCAATTGATCGGCAGTTCGTAAAATCAACACTCTGGTGGTTTGAACAGATGGGCTATAAGAACGATCAACGAATAACTTCTTTTTGTCGAAATTCCCCCAGGTAAATTTTTCTGTAACATTTTTATAGACCTTTTCAGTATCTACACGACCGTTCCCTAACATACTATACCTTTGTCTTTCTCCTTTACTCTTAACAGGAATAATTCTCAAAGCTAATCCTTCCAACTGTGTATAATCCTGAATCCCCATCATTGAAGATTGCTGACAAGTAACTGCAAAATATACTGGTCTTTCCCACATGTTTGAGTTGATTATATCCAGGATGGCGACATCACTTTTATACAACCAATTTCCTGGAAGCTTCCATTCCATTCGGCTAGCTATCGTAGTGTCGTTAGCGGCAACCATTCCCATGGCAATGGCCTTTTGCCTATTGACAGGAATATAAATGTTCTTAGTCGGCCATAATCCTTCTAAGAAATTTCCACCTCTCAATGGTATCTTGGTATCCTCTTGAGCAATCTTCATGGCTTGACTTATAGACATAGATTGTTCTCGATATTGACCATTCGGATCAATAGGTAATTGGTTCCTTTTAAATCCTGTGATCTTACTTTGCGGCATTTGCATTTTGATCGCGGGGGAATCATTTACCTTTCGTCTCAGTTGTGCTATATACCAATCCACAGCAATCAAACTCAAGTTGACTACTCTGACATCCGTTCGAATGTTTTCCACTTCTTGCGCATACCACAATGGATAAGTATCATTGTCCCCGTAGGTAAATATGATGGCATTTTCTTCTACTGAGTTTAAGAAATTTGCAGCATAATCTCTCGAACCAGTATGATGTCTCCGGGAGTGATCATCAAAATTTTGAAAGCCCATTAACAACGGAGCGATTAAAACAATACATCCTGCAAGAGGAGCGGCAATGTTTTTTCCTAATTTAAAACGACCTGCAAAAAGACGATACATGGCTAAGACGCCCATACCTACCCAAATGGCATAAGTAAAAAATGATCCGGCAAAAACATAGTCTCTTTCCCTGGGTTCATTGGGGTGAGAATTGGCATAGATTATCAATCCAACTCCAGTGATAATAAACAAACCTAATATGGCTATGAATTCTTCCTTTCGCTTGATGGCATGAAAAATAAACCCAAGAATACCAAATAGGAATGGGAGCATGTAGTATTTATTTCTGGCTTCATTGTTTTTCATGGTTGTTGTAATCTGCGATTGATTACCAA
>CALGJW010000171.1 GCA_937930025.1 uncultured Saprospiraceae bacterium
GTACAATTCCTATTTGTCGCTTTAGTACAATTTTGGGAAAAGTATAAATACAAAAAAAAGAACGTACCAATTATGCCGAGCCGAGGTTTGGTTGTGATATATTCTTTTTGTCCGTCAGTGTTTCAACTTCCGCAAATGGAATTTTGTAAGTATCTATCAGTAACATAAACTCTTCCAAGTTGATGATTTTTTCCCCTCTAATTCTTTGGTAAGTGGCTGAATGGCTGAGATTCAATGTCTTTTGCAATTCTTTAGCAAGGGGTTGATGGTTAATTTTGTCATGGATTAAGGCGAACAATTTCTTCTGAAGGTTAACATAGTTTTTTTCAGTCATGGAGCATAAGGGTTTGAATTCCGAAAATCGGAATGATTTAATAATTAGCGTCCCCTTGTTTTTTATGTTCTGAATTATTTTGTTCCGAAAATCGGAACTCAATTGTTGTGTAAATCTGAATATTAGCATCTAATTTTCCGCTATAAGGAAATAAAGATGCTAATTATGAATATCAGTAAAGAAGAAGTAGTAAAAATATATCCTCGCTTAAATTATAGAGGAATATTAATCCTGATTTTAATTTGTGGGTTGAATATAACAGTATTTTCTCAAAGTCCAGATGAAATTATTAAATATTCGACACCAATCTGTCAAAAAGGGGATTATGTTTTTAACGAGATGCCGACTGATGCTATTGTCTTCCAGCAAGAAATAGAAAGCTGTATACCTAAAGATAAAGGAATTCCTAATGAAAAATTATTATCCTGGACCGTAAGTCACCCCGGTATATTGACTTTTGTTATTGAATCCCTTAAGTCCGAAGATGACATTGATTTTGAATTGTTTAGAGTTGGAAATGATGGACTTCAAGTAGTGCGGTGCATGGCTTCCGGCCCTCAAATTGGGCGGCCAGCGGCTTTAAATTCCATTTGCCTTGGAATCACAGGACTTCATTCAGCTGAATTCCGAGTTCAGGAAAATAAAGGTTGCCATGCCGATAAGACCAATTTTGCGGCGCCAATTTATGTAAGCAAGGGCGATTCATACTTATTGAGAATATTTAATTTTTCAAGCAATCGTGGTTTTGGATTTACTATCGATGGCTCGGCAGAACTGTCTCAAGAGTACACTACTATAGATATCGTTACTGAGCAAGTTGAAGATAGCAAAGACTGGTTGTTTTCGATTCCTGGTAGTTCGTCTCAGCAATATGATGAAATACATTGGGATTTTGGAGACAATGCTTATCCACCCGCTGCTGCCGGTGTTTCCTCGGCAAAGATCAACTATCTCTCTGCTGGAGAAAAGCAGATCTTACTCAAGTTGAGCCTGAATGCTTGCCATTTTCAGCAGCAGCGTCAGCTCAATATTACACAAGGCGATGTATATGAAGATTTTGAACCGGCCTTGCTGGCGCAGCCCAATCCCTTTAAATCAGCAACGAACTTAACACTCATTGCCTCAACCACTGAAGAAACAGCACAGGTCAAAGTGTTTGCTGCTGATGGCACCCTTGTTCATCAATCTACAGTGGGCATTTTTGGCTACGAATCTAACATTGACTTATTCGCAAAATCCTGGCCTTCTGGTAGGTATACCGCTGTAGTTACCCTAGGGGATGTAGAGGTGAAAACTTCATTAATCAAAATTTAAAACTCATTTGATATGCAAAGGTTTATGCAATTCTGCCTAGCTTATTTTGTCATTGCATTGGCAGTTATGTCTCCAATTGGTGAGCTTATGGCCATTTCGGATTATCCTGATTGCGATATTCCAGAGGCCTTTAATGGTCATTTAGGAAAAGAAGGAGACCTGATATTTCTGAGCTGGAATGGTGAAGAGGCAGAGAGAGAGGTCTCCTTTTTTGAGATTCATTATAGAAATGTAAATCATCAGAACTGGATGATCGAGGTAGTGGATGATGGTCCTAACAATCTCTCCTTCTCTATCCCAAAAATTGAAGGAGACTGGTTGATAAAGATTCGCAGAGTATGTATTGATGAATTGCTAGGTAACCATGAAAGTGAATTTGAGGCTGTGCGCATTGAAAATGATGCCAGGGGAGGAGAGGAGCAGTATTGCGACGACCTGATGAATCCCATCGCTTACGCTGCTGGTGATGGCATCATTGTCGAATGGGAGCTAACAGCAGCTTTAATGGCATTGGGCAATGGATTTCTAGTAGAAATCTGCCTTGAAGAGTTAAAAGATAATACGCCCAATTGTTATCAAATGCCTGCAAATGACCTAGAAGCTTTCTTTGGTGGATTTGCCATAGGAGATGAATATTCGGTGACGATTGGATTGATTGTGCAAGGAAGTGGAGGAATAGCGAATTATGCATGTCCTACAACAGAGCTAGGGCCAATTCCCATAATTCATGATTCTACATCGCCCGGTGAAGACCCTCCGCCTATTACACTGCCTCCTTTTAGCTGTGGTGAAGAATTTACCATGCCAGCAGTCGATCCATCTCAGCCGTTGCCAACTGCCCAGGCGGATGACATCTTTTACGTGGGCGGTTTTCCAATACTCT
>CALGJW010000172.1 GCA_937930025.1 uncultured Saprospiraceae bacterium
GCCTATTTTTCTTACTGGTTGCAGTTGGTTGTACACCAGGAAAAAGAGGCAACAAGACTACCCTAAAAAACAGAACTGCGAATTACTTAATAAAGCGGATGGACAAAGCCGCTTTTACCGCTGACTGGTTAACAGGTAAAGCAAAAGTCAATATTAATTATCAAGGACAAAAACTTCCCAGTGTAACTATGAATTTGGTTATGCAAAAAGATCAAGTTATCTGGGCCAACTTAAAAAAGATTGGTATTGAGCTTGGAAGATTAAAAATTACGCAAGATTCCATTTTCCTATTGGATAGATTTAATAAGCAATATTTAGCCAAAGGAATTGGAGAATTGACTGCCAGCTATGGAATTCCTGCAGACTTTAGCACTATTCAAGATGTACTGTATGGCAATGCATTTTTTTGGCAAAAGGAGGAATTAGAAACCAAGCCAATTAGTACCAATTATGAAATTTCTGGGGATTTTGATGAGCAGCAATCGAGACATGAAATTAGTGGGAATAATTACCTACTGGAATCGCAATACTTGGTAGATCAAGGACAAAATTGGGAGTTGGAAGCAAATTATGGCGGATACGGAACTGGAGATCAAGCCAACTTTTCTTTTATTAGAAATATTAAAGTTTTACAACCTGAGCGTATTGACTTAACTTTAAGCTTTTCAAAGATAAATATCAATCAGCCTGAGTCCACGTCATTTAACATACCATCCCACTACACTCCTCTTCCGTTGGACTAGAGTCCTACTCATTTTTATTTTTTCTATCCACTCTCTTGGATTAATTAGTCAATCGAAGAAAAATTTCGAACGAGAGCGAAATAAATTGAATAATAAGATAGAGCTTACTTCGAAGCTATTGAATAATGCTAAGACTGATCAGAAAAAAACACTTTCGGCTTTAAATATTTTACAAGGGCAAATTGACCAAAGAAATGAGCTCATCGATATCATGAAATCCGAGCTGACTGCTCTGGATTCCTTAATTGATGAAAGTGAAAAAATAGCGGCCAATACCCAACACTCACTCGATAGTTTGGAGACTGAATATGGCGAAATGATGCGTTTAGCAATTCGTCAGAAACTGCAAGATTCTCGCTTACAATTTATTTTGGCTGGCGGAAGTATTACCGAATACTATAATCGATGGCGATTTCTAAAGGCATATCACGAAAACAGAGCGATGCAATTTGAACTTATGATTGCCACAAAAGAACAATTGAAGGAAGAATTGATCGCTTTAAGATTGGTTAGAGATGAAAAGAAAACACTTTTGTCTGACAGAGCATATCAAAATCAAATGTTAACCACTGACTTGGTTTTAAAGGCAAATACATTAAAGTTGTTGAAAAAGAATGAGAGTGAGTTGAAATCTACTTTGGCCAATCAGGAAAAAATAAAGAAAGATTTAGACCGCCGCATTCAAAATGCAATTACTGCGGGGATAGCCAAGGCCAAAAAGAATGCTAAACCAAGGAAAAGTGAGACCAATAAAAAGCTGGAAAGTAATAGCAAATTTGGGATGGCAAAAGGCAAATTATCCTGGCCGGTTCAAGATGGTGTCGTTGTAAAAAAATTTGGAACTCAAGCTCACCCAACTTTAAAAGGAATATCAATTATTAACAATGGAATTGACATCAGATCCATTGCTGGGGCTCCGGTTAAATCTGTTTTTGCTGGAGAAGTGGCTCAATTGCAAAACATCCCGGGCTATGCCTCCATTATTGTTATCTCACATGAAAACTATTACACCGTTTATTCCAATCTAAATAGTACTTCTGTCCATATTGGAGATAAAATCACAATGGGACAAACTATAGGGCATCTAGGGTCATCAGAGGCTAAGGGTCAAGAGCTTCATTTTGAAATTTGGAAAGAGAAATTGAAATTAAATCCGTTAAATTGGATTAAAAAGTAATGCCAACCCGCTATTACGTTCCATTTGAGGTGCATAGTTTATCATATTACTGTATAGTCTAATACAAAAAGGGAACTTTACAAAGCGCAATGTTGTTAAACAATAGGTACGCAGTCCATGGAAATACTTCCTTTTATTTTTGATTATTTTGTGAAGTATTTGACTCATGGCTCATCGATCATTTAAAAATTAATATGGCTAACAATTGGGATTTAGGGGAAAAAGAAAGAAAGGGGCTCAAAAAAGGAATTGAGCATGCGGTGCTTGTTGGCTTGATTCAACAAAATCAAACAGAAGAGCAGGTTACTGAATATCTGGATGAGTTGGAATTTCTGGCTAAGACAGCTGGGGCGAAAACAGTAAAGCGATTTACTCAAAAATTACAGCATCCGGACAACAAGCATTTTGTTGGTTCTGGAAAGGCCGCAGAAATCGCTGCGTATGTGGAAGAAAACAAAAAGATTTCTCTTGTGATTTTTGATGATGATCTTACTGGAAAGCAAACCGGTGTTTTAGAGGAATTGTTGAAAGTAAAAATTGTGGACCGCTCAAGTTTAATTCTTGATATTTTTGCTAATAGAGCGCAAACTGCACAATCCAAAACACAGGTGGAATTGGCTCAGATGCAATATCTTCTACCAAGGTTGAGAGGACTTTGGACTCACTTAGAAAGACAACGTGGGGGAATTGGCATGAGAGGACCTGGGGAAAAAGAAATCGAAACAGATAGACGTATCATTCGTGATAAGATTTCTTTGCTGAAGAAAAAGTTAGAAAAAATAGATCTGCAAAATATTACACGAAGGAAAAATCGTCAGGAACTCATCCGAGTTGGTTTGGTAGGATATACGAATGTTGGCAAATCCACTTTGATGAATCAAGTAAGTAAATCTACTGTTTTTGCGGAAGACAAATTATTTGCAACCTTGGACACCACTGTTCGAAAGGTAGTTTTTGGAACCACTCCATTCTTACTTTCCGATACGGTAGGATTTATACGAAAATTACCGCACCACCTAGTTGAGAGTTTTAAGAGTACTTTGGATGAAGCCAAAGAATCTGATGTTCTTTTGCATGTCATCGATATTGCCCATCCACAATATGAGGATCATATTAAAACTGTCCACGAAACACTCCTTAGCTTGAAGGCAGATGATAAGCCTATCTTGATGGTTTACAACAAAATGGATAAGTACCGAACCCTTAATTTTGACAAATACCTAGGAGAAGAGGAAAAAGCCCAAATTGAAAAAGACTTAAAACAACAGGTTAGCAATCAACATGATCATCCTGCAGTATTTATTTCTGCCAAAAACAAAGAAGGTCTAAATTTGCTCAGAGAAAAAGTACTGGCCATGGTTACTGAACGATATTCAGAAATTTATCCCTATCAGGCTAAACAATGGTCATAGTTTTTTTTCAAAATTACTACATTTGAACGTCAACCAATTTGACTTCAATTCGTAAAACCCACTATGACTACTATTCTTGAGAAATACGCCGATTTACTTTTAAACTATTGTTTAGAAATCAAACCAGGTGAGCGGCTGTATGTCAAAAGCACCATGCTAGCCGAACCATTAATTCGTGAAATCTATAAGAAAGCTTCAGCACTAGGAGCTTGGGTTGAATTTGACCTCAGTTTTGCAGGAAAAAGTAGACTTTTCCTTGAAAATGCTGAAGGAGCATTACTGGATCAAACTTCTCCATTCAACAAACTAGCCATAGAAGAATTCGAGGCTTATCTATTCATTCGTGCCCCATATAATTTATTTGAAAATAGTGGCTTAGATGAGGAGAAGATTAAGCGTAGAAAGAAAGCAGGCAGCGCAAGCTCTAAAACCTATTTTTCCAGAACGGCCACCCGCGACCTTAAAAGAAATCTTTGTCAATATCCAACTGAAGCTGCGGCACAAAATGCTGGAATGAGTCTATCCGCCTATGAAGATTTTGTCTATAATGCCTGTCACTTATATGCAGATGATCCGAAAGAAGAATGGTTAAAAGTAAGAGCCAATCAACAAGGAATTGTCGACTTATTAAATAGTCGATCAAAAATCAGATACCAAGGCGAAGGAACGGACATAAGTTTTTCAACAAAAGGGAGAACATGGATAAATTCTGATGGTCAAACGAATATGCCTTCCGGGGAAGTTTACACCAGTCCAGTTGAGGATTCAGTAAATGGTGTGATTCATTTTAGTCATCCATCAGTTTACATGGGTCAAGATGTTGAAGGAGTCACCCTTTGGGTAAAAAATGGTCAGGTTGACAAGTGGGAAGCAAAGAGAGGCAAAGCACTTTTAGACAGGGTATTTGAACTTCCAGGTGCTAGAATCTTTGGAGAAGCAGCCATCGGCACGAATTA
>CALGJW010000173.1 GCA_937930025.1 uncultured Saprospiraceae bacterium
TCAAAATCCATAGGAATGACAGGAAGGGTCACTGGCGGAATATAAATTTCGATATCATCAAAGTAATAACTTTCGCCTCCAACTTCTCCAACCGTTCCGAAATGTGGAAAAACAGCAACTCTATCATACATGGCATTCATATCGAAAGTAGACCCAATACTTTGAGTCATATCAAAAGTCAAAGTTTCCCATGTCATCGCACTAGTCGTAGTGGCATCGATCTCAGCGTAAATAGCTCCATCTACAGCATTCTCAATTTTGAATCGCACCACCTTTCCAGCTGCCGGCGACCAAACTTTCATACTAAAACTTGTACTTCCGCTGAAATCAATTGGGCTTGCAAGGTCTATTGTAGCTCCTGCCCAAGTTTGTGCCGCTTCTGGCTTATTAATATGCCAAACGGTATCACTCATATTAATTCCACTGATGTCAGGATTTAGAATTATTTCTGTAGGTATTGGTGCAAAATTAACATCACCAAATCCAGCTGGGTTGTAATCCAAGACTGCAGATTCAAAATCCAGCGGTAAATCTGGGCTTTGTGCTATTGTATTTTCGGTATGAAAAAGTATACAGCAAAAAATAATTAAAAGAGAAGGGATTCTAGTCATAATTAAGCGCTATTTGATTTTTGGTAAGTAATTGTGTCGAATGTTCGAAAAGTAGGAATTAATTTGCAATTTTAGGCGAGGATGGAAGAATGACGTAGTAGTTGTGTACTGAATTTTGTCGTATTTCTTGTTTTTAGCATTTTAGTTTTGAAGTAAAAAAAGTGGAATGATTGCTCTTGGGTTAGATATAGGATCTTCATCGATTAAAGCTTCTTTGGTTGATATAAAAACGGGTAATACTTTGGCAACAAGCTCCTACCCGGAATCAGAAATGAAAATCAATGCCCCTGAAATAGGGTGGGCGGAACAGAATCCTGAGCACTGGTGGGAATACAGTTGTAAGGCTATCGATCTAGCAATCCAAGCAACTAAATCTGCGAAATCGGACATAAGTTGTATAGGGATATCTTATCAGATGCACGGACTTGTGATGGTTGATAAGTCTTTAGAAGTTATCCACCCTTCTATCATATGGTGTGATAGCCGAGCTGTAGCAATTGGCGATCAAGCCTTTAAGGCACTGGGTCAAACACACTGCTTGTCGCATTACTTAAATTCTCCAGGAAACTTTACCGCGGCCAAACTAGCATGGGTCAAAGAAAATAAACCAGAAGTTTATGAGCGAATACATAAAATAATGCTTCCAGGAGATTATATCGCCATGAAGCTGACCGAGGAAATTTCTACTACGATTTCTGGTTTATCTGAAGGCATCTTTTGGGATTTTAAAAACCAATCTTTGGCATCGGATTTATTAAAGCATTATGGATTTGATTCCGCCATTTTTCCTGAAATTAAAGACACTTTCGTAAAACAAGGTGGGCTGTCAAGGAAAGCGGCCGGTATTACCGGCCTAGCAGAGGGAACACCCATTTCTTACCGAGCGGGGGATCAACCAAACAACGCCCTTTCACTCGGTGTTTTTGAACCTGGCGAGATTGCTGCTACAGGTGGAACCTCTGGAGTAGTTTATGGTGTAACCGATCAAGCGATTTTTGATCAGCAAAGCCGAATAAATGGCTTCGCTCATGTTAATTACCAAAAAGAAATTCCAAGGATTGGTTTGTTGCTTTGTATAAATGGTGCAGGAATACTCTATGCTTGGCTTCGAAAACAAATTGGAGAAGGAGGTTTGAGCTATGATGAAATGGAAAAATTAATTGCTGAAGTTCCAACAGGTTCTGAAGGCTTGAGAATTATCCCTTTTGGAAATGGGGCAGAGCGTGTAATAAATAACAAACAGACCGGAGCGCAAATAAATAATTTGCAATTCAATGTACATACCAAAGCGCATCTCATGCGTGCTGGATTGGAAGGGATAGCCTTTTCATTTGTTTACGGCATTCGAATTTTACAATCTCTTGGAATGTCTACCAAAAAATTACGTGTCGGGAATGACAATCTTTTTCAATCTCAAATTTTTTCGCAAACAATTGCTAATTTGGTGGGTGCTACAATTGAAGTCGTACAAACAACAGGCGCAATTGGAGCTGCAAAAGCAGCAGCGTTTGGAGCAGGATTTTATTCAGATTTAAAATCTGCTGTAGGAAATACACCGATAGAAAAAACATATTCTCCAGAAAAAGAAATAGAAGCGCACTCAACAGCTTATCAAAATTGGGAAAATGATCTAAACCATTTAATAAATAAATCGTGAAAGAATACTTTAAGTCTGTCCAGAAAATCAAATACACAGGAAAAAATTCTAAGAATCCTTTAGCTTTTCGTTGGTATAATCCAAAACAAAAAGTCGGTGGTAAATCAATGAAAGATCATTTTCGGTTTGCTGCAGCCTATTGGCATTCCTTATGTGGGGGTGGGGGAGATCCATTTGGTGCACCGCCAAGACCCATGCCTTGGAATAAATCGGCAGATCCAATCAAGCGTGCAAAAAATAAAATGGATGCGGCTTTTGAGTTTATCACAAAATTAGGAATACCTTACTATTGCTTTCACGATATAGATCTAATAGATGAAGGAGATTCAATTGCCGAGTATGAAAGAAGAATGGATATCATTGTCCGTTATGCAGAAAAAAAGCAAAAGGAAACTGGTGTAAAATTACTTTGGGGAACAGCCAATCTTTTTTCTCATCCAAGATACATGAATGGTGCTTCCACTAATCCAGATTTTAATGTTGTCGCACGAGCTGGTGTACAAGTGAAAAAGGCGATCGATGCCACAATAGCCCTAGGAGGAGAGAATTATGTTTTTTGGGGAGGAAGAGAAGGATACATTTCCCTGCTCAATACTGACATGAAAAAGGAGCTAGATCATTTGGCCATCTTCCTAGGGATGGCCAGAGACTACGGTCGCCAAAATGGCTTTAAGGGGACATTCCTAATCGAACCAAAGCCAATGGAGCCGTCCAAACATCAATATGATTTTGATGCTGCCACAGTGCTTGGCTTTCTTCGGGAATATAATCTGATGGATGATTTTGCTTTAAACCTTGAAGTAAACCACGCAACCTTGGCGGGCCATACAATGGAACATGAAATGGCCGTGGCTGCTGCTGCTGGAAAACTGGGATCAATGGATGCCAACAGAGGAGACTACCAAAATGGTTGGGATACTGATCAGTTTCCAATAGACATATATGAACTCACCCAATGCATGATGGTCTTTCTAGAAGCAGGTGGTTTCAAGTCAGGTGGGATTAATTTCGACGCAAAGATTCGACGAAATTCGACGGATCTGGAAGATTTATTTATCGCACATGTTTCTGGAATGGATGCCTTTGCTAGAGCACTATTAATCGCTGATGAAATCCTTACAAAGTCAGATTATTCCAAGTTGAAAAGTGATCGCTATGCGTCTTTCAATAGAGGCAATGGAGCCAAATTTGAAGCTGGAAAATTAGGACTTGCTGACCTTAGGGATATAGCAAATAAAGGAAAAGAACCAAAGCTAATTTCAGGAAAACAAGAGTTGTTTGAGCAGCTCATCAATATGTACATTTAAAAAATTCCTTTGAAATAGGGACTTCTGTCCAAGTTTGAATGTTTATCCTTCATTTAGTTGCAAATGGAAGCCACCAATTGCTTTGATTTCTCGTATATTAGTTAGTGGAGTCTATCTTTTATTTTAGAGAGAACATTCTTAATATCAAAGGATTCGCTAAACGATCAATATGGCTGCTAAAGTTTATCTTCTTTTCCTAATCGGCATGTTAATTTTTATGGCAGGTTGTGAATATACTGCTGCTAGTCTTCCTATGATCATTTGCCCATCTTGTGAATTGGAACCAGAGGCTGGACCTTGTCGTGCAGCTATTCCAAAGTATTATTTTGATAAGGATGAAAAAAAATGCAAAGAATTTACCTGGGGTGGTTGCGAGGGAGTAGTACCCTTTGAAACTTTGGAGGATTGTGAAGCCTGCGATTGCAATAATTAATTGTCTGTAATTGAATCTTATAAAATATGATTAGCCGAATTTCGAAATTCATATTTGTTTTTTTAATTCTTCCGTTCATAACGCAAGGACAAGCAATCTATAATGGCAATGTAAGAGATGTTGCATCAGGACAATTTATTTCTGATGCGGATGTAGAATTACTGTATTCGGATATCAAAGAGCGCAGTAATATTTTTGGAGATTTTGTTTTAAAGAATCAGCAAATTGATACCATTGCTGCTCCAGTAAATAGTTATAAATTTTACAACAACGCATTAATCTGGGATGGAGAATTGGATGTAGGCTTGGAAATATTTGCAATAAATGGCCAGGCAGTTGCGTCAGAAAATAGTTTGGGAACGAAAGGGTCATACATTTTTCCAAACTTGCCGGTAGGTGTCTATGTAGTACTGTTAAGAACTAAGAGTGATCAACAGTCTTTTAAAGCATTTTCAAATGGCCTGAGAACGCATGTTGCGGATAAGAGTGCACCTTGGCATCGATCTTCGGTGATTCAAACGAATGATACGCTGCTCGTTTCCAAGCATGGGTACTACTCGCGAAAAATTCCAATGTTTGGAACAGATAGTTTGATCGATGTTTTTCTGCTAAAGAAAACCAATGATGAGCTTCATTATTTTAATGAACTAATAGATCGCATTGCCTATGAATTAATAAGTGACCTTCCTTCAAGGTCCAATGATGGACAGGTAGAAGCGGTAAAGGTTATTTACAATGAAGAGGATGGATTGATGTACTACATGAATACCAAGCGTTATAAGCTGCATTCCAAATTTGCAGAGGTACAACTTAACTTCAAAGGAGGAAATAATATTTTTAATCAAACTCAATATCGAGAAGGAGAGGACCGATTTCTTTATCCCGGAAATATTAATTACTATAAAGATTTAGATAAATATGTGCTTCATATTGTAGCCGGAAATGAAATGCCTTGTGATAAAGTAAAATTGCTCTATGATAAAATAATAGCGACCTCTTATCTAAAGGGAAAACTTTTTCTTTTAGGGAACAGACTGGAGTTTAATGATTGCGATGTTCCAATAATAACAACTGAAGAACTTTACGCTGGCCAAAATTACCAAGCTTTAAACCTTGCGGAAAATTATGGCTATCTGACTCAAATCGAAATTGAAGATTTAGCCGATACTTATGTCGGTCGCCATGATATCGTTTTGTTGAATGCCGTTCCAAATGATGTTTCTGTAGTCGCGGGAATAATTACCACGGAATTCCAAACCCCACTTAGTCATATCAATGTGCTAAGCCATAATCGCGGAACGCCAAACATGGCCTTGCGAGATGGTTGGGAAAACCCCTTGCTTCAAAATTTGATCGGAGAGCTGGTTTATCTAAGAGTACAGGCCGATTCATTTGAAATTAGAAAAGCCAATCTAACAGAAGCTACTACATTCTGGAACCAGAATGAGCCCCAAGATATTATTGAACTGAACAACAACACGGATTTTAATGGCTTAGTAGAATTAGTGGATGCAGATTTCACTTGGGTGGACCGAATCGGTGGTAAGGCATCAAACTTCGGAGAAATGCTAAACGTTCAGATGGATAATGGCTCGATACCCGTTCCAGAATCTGCCTTTGCTATTCCATTTTATTACTATGATCAGCATATAAAATCGGCTGGGCTTGATAGTTATATCCCTCAGCTATTAAGCGATAACGATTTTATTAATTCTCCAGAAATCCGCAAAGATTTACTAAAGGATTTGCGAAATAAAATCAAAGATCATCCCATAGACCCTGATTTTCTAAACTTAGTGGAAAATAGAATCAAAAACTTCCAAGATTTTCCTTCCTTCCGTTTTCGATCCTCTACTAATGCGGAGGACTTAGAAAATTTTTCTGGAGCCGGGCTATATAGTTCTTATTCTGCCAAGCAAAATGATCCAGACAAAACAATTGAAGAGGCCATAAAAAAAGTATGGGCGAGCCTTTGGAATTGGCGTGCTTTTGAAGAGCGTAGCTATTATAAAATTGTACATACTACCTGTTCTATGGGTATACTGGTACAGCGTTCCTTTCCAGACGAAGATGCGAACGGAGTGGTGATTACAAAAAATCTATACAACTCTAATCCAGGAATGATCGTTAATGTCCAATACAAAGAATACAGCATTGTTTTTCCCGAGCCTGGAATTCTTTCCGATCAGTTGATCCTATTTACCTGGTCTATTGATCCAGGAGAAGATTTCTCCGTGGAATACCTAACCTTTTCAAATGTGCCTGAATTAAACGGACAACATGTACTGACCAATGAGGAGCTTTTTGAACTAGGCGAATATTGTGTTGCCATCAGAAAACATTTCTTTAATACTTTAAACCATAATTGCCAATGCCAAGAAAATGAATTTGGTTTGGATATTGAATTTAAAGTTGATTCGGCGGTAGCCAATCGTAAAATCTATATTAAGCAGGCAAGGTTATATAATTAAGTTGCCCGAAAAGATCGACATCCCCCAAGTTCCACTAGCCTTATCACCACTCGTGGAGCCATCCATTAACGGTGGGGCATGTCGAAAGTTTTAATAGCTATTTATTGGATTTTAAAAAATAGGCTGTTTAATTTTCGGCTTCGGGTATCTCCTGGGCATTTCGCTTTGATGTTTTCAAAATAATATTTATCACCACGTTGGGCTTGATTAGCAAATCGAGTTGACTTGTTATTGTATTTAGCGCCGGAGTTGTTGCTAGGGAATCCATCGCCATGTTTGTCTACTCGAATCATTTCATAACCAATTATTTTGCAATTAGCATTGAAATCAAAAT
The DNA here is from genome assembly GCA_937930025.1 of uncultured Saprospiraceae bacterium. Taxonomy (GTDB): domain Bacteria; phylum Bacteroidota; class Bacteroidia; order Chitinophagales; family Saprospiraceae; genus JABDJM01. Next base: position 6,814 of record CALGJW010000173.1, read on the forward strand.
TTTCCAGAATTGGTTTGATTTCTTTGTATAATTTGAATTCATTTGGACTCATTTTCCCTGATAATTTATTGCCCAATTTGGCGATTGGAGTGGGGATGGGTTTAACCCGGTACTCAAAGGAAGTAGTCGGTAACTCACCCCCAGAAACGGTTATGGTCGCTTTTCCTGGTTTCGTAGGTTTTACATTGTATTTTCCATTTCCAATTTTATTAATCGCTGTCCCACTTGCAGAAACTCTGACATCTTGACTCGATACTCCAGCAGCTGAAACGGAGAATGGGTTATCAACTCCGACGTAAAAAACATTCATTTTATCGGCAGAGGTTGTTACCGTTCGTTCTCCAACTTCGTACTTGAATTTTTCTCGATAAGTTTTAACGTCACCACTCAAAGGATCTCTTGCAAACACCTCCACGCTTAATTCTTGATCGCCCATTTGTTGTGTGATTTTCTTGAAAGAAGCTTTTCCATTTCTGACCGGAACTCGAATGCCATTCACTTTTACGCTGATGTTATCAGTAGTGGAACTATAAGCTCCGAGAAAAATATCAGCGTTTAATTCTTCGCCCCTAATGACGTAGGATTTATCGGCGGAAATCATCGCTTTATATTCATCATGTACCGGTTTTGCAGAAATCTTCTTTGCCAAATAATTGAGTAAACTCGTTTCCGCAACTTGAGCGTCAGATTGAAATTTAGATAGCATTGGTAAAACCGCAGCAACTGGCATTTGTCTAAATGTAAAATCCGCCCAATTTTTTTTATCTGAATTCTTAGGAACGGCCTTTATTTTCAAGGGAATTATTTTTTCTAAACTTAACCTGTCTTCTGGGGATTCAATTAAGTTCAATAATTTATTCTTTGTAGCTAATACCGAATCTTTTAAATTTCTTCCAATTCCTTCTTCCACAAATATTCTAGTTGGTGTATCTTTATCCTTTTTTCCTACGGGTAATTCGGCCTCGTCCAATCCCCCAGTAGCTTCAATTAATTTTAGTTTTATGCCTTCTATATAACTGCAAAATTGTTTAGTGATTTGCTGTGCATTTTCAGCAGTAATTTCATGTTTTTCATATTGCGGATACGCTTTGGCTTGCACTTGAATGGATCGAAATAAACCGGCGTTTGATTCACTTACAATTTGATTACTTTCATTGATGCTTTCATCCATGCTTAGAAAAGCATTGAGGATTTCTGCAGAAACATTTAATGCTAACATCGCAGTGAGAACTAAATACATTAAAGTGATCATCAATTGTCTAGGCTCTTTTGAAATGGACATAGGATTACATTTATTTTATTGGTGAAACAAAATTTAATCTTAACGCAAAGTCAAGACATAGGAAATAACTATCTAGAAATTGTTTCTAGGTAATTAACTGGAGTCTATGAATAAATAAAAGGGCTAAAAATTAAAGATCGATAGTCGTAATTTTGCGGTGTTCGAAACTTAATTAATTGAGTGGTGATATGCTTATAACGGCACGAATGAAATTAGTAACAAAATAGAGAGGACATTTTTTAAAAAGAGACATTTAAGAGGAAAATTTATAGTCTGATGTTTTGTAAAAAATTGCGACCTTTAGGTCCTAACAAAAAAGAGATTGTATGAACAAAGTGGTTAACTCAGCTGAAGAAGCAATTAGCGGAATCAAGGATGGTATGACCTTGATGGTCGGAGGGTTTGGTCTTTGTGGTATTCCTGAAAATAGTATAGCTGCCTTGGTAAAAGCCGGTGTTACTGGATTGACCTGTATCTCAAACAATGCAGGAGTGGATGATTTCGGATTGGGTTTATTGCTGCAAAAGAAGCAAATCAAAAAAATGATTTCTTCTTACGTAGGAGAGAATGCTGAGTTCGAGCGTCAAATGCTCAATGGAGAACTTGAAGTGGATTTAATTCCGCAGGGATCTTTAGCTGAGCGTTGCAGAGCAGGAGGAGCAGGTATTCCAGCTTTTTTCACTCCAGCAGGATATGGAACTGAAGTAGGAGAAGGAAAAGAAGTTAGAGAATTCAATGGCAAGCCGCATATCTTGGAAATGGCTTTAAAAGCAGATTTCGCTTTGGTAAAGGCATGGAAAGGGGATCGTTTAGGAAACCTTATTTTCAAAGGAACTGCCAGAAACTTTAATCCAGTCATGGCAATGGCGGGAAAGATTACTATCGTTGAAGTGGAAGAATTAGTGGAACCTGGAGTTTTGGATCCAAATACGATTCACACACCGGGAGTATTTGTACAAAGAATTTTTCAAGGGAATCATTACGAAAAAAGAATCGAACAACGCACAGTTCGTCAAAAAGTATAAACTATGTTGGATAAGAAAGGAATTGCAAAAAGAATTGCACAAGAATTGCAAGATGGATGGTATGTGAATCTTGGAATAGGCATTCCAACATTAATCGCAAATTATGTACCTGATAATATTAGCGTAGAGTTCCAATCAGAAAATGGTATTTTAGGTATGG
>CALGJW010000174.1 GCA_937930025.1 uncultured Saprospiraceae bacterium
TCGATGAGGACAGTGTCGCCAGGTTTGAGCTGACCCTCGACGATTAATGCTCGCCATGCAGTTAAAGCCGCGCAAGGCAGGGTAGCAGCTTCTGCATAGGTGAATCCTGCTGGAATGGCAGTCAATGACTGCTCATCAATACAACTCTTTTCTAAGGCGTATCCATCAAAGGACTCTCCAGAGATAGCTTTTGTTTTTGCTAAACTTGGCTTTCCATCGATCCAGTTTGGAAAAAAAAGAGACATTACTTTATCGCCAATTTTCCATTTGCTTACTCCCGAACCAACTGCGATTATTTCTCCAGCGCCATCCGACATGGGAACTCTACCGTCCGCAACAGGAATCGAACCATTGGCCACAAGAAAGTCATGAAAATTTATAGAGGTCGCATGCCAATGTACTAAGACCTCATTAGCTGAAGGGCTTAGATCTTCTTTTTCGGTTAACTTAATATTGTCAAATCCTCCCGGTTGATTGATTTGTATGACTTTCATATGGCTTAAATTGTATGACTCAAAACTACAATTAAAATAGGAGTCAACAGACAGATATTGGCTGCAATTCAAAGAGCGTCAAGATGAAAAAAAGGAGCGGCTATTTTTTGGTAAGCCCTTCGTACAGCCACTTTGCTAGGGCTTCTCGATTGGTTTGATAAATGAATCTTTTTTGATCGTGGGCATTACGAATATTCCCTAATTCTATAAATACTGCTGTTGGATCAGTGTAACGCAACATGTATAAATCTCTTCCAGTTACTGATCCATGGTATTCACCATTAGGTCTGTATTTCGCGTATTTCTCTTTAAAAGTTTGATGGATTTTAAGCGCCAATTTTTTACTACTCTTAGATTTTGGATAATGGTAAAAGAAGACATCGGCCCTTGAAGCTTTCGATTGCGAATCGATATGTATGGTGACCAAGGTTTGATCTTTGATACCATTGTTCAAGTTGGCTTGATATAAATCATTGACCGCATCAGCCCGCTGCTTTAATCGTTTCTTTTGATTCAACGGTATGGTCTTATTTCCCCAACAGTATTCATCTCGATCACAATCCAAATAAAGTTCATCACGCAGTCCATCGTTTGGATCGCGGATGATCATGTAGACCGTAGCACCATGTTCGATCAAATTTCTGCAAAGACGAAGCCCTACATCGTAAGCGTATTCATCTTCACAAAGGCGAGTATTGTTTTTCTTTCCTAACGCACCAGGATCTGGACCTCCATGTCCCGATACGATGTAATAGATTTTACCTTTGAGGCTATTATCAATCAGTGGAATGTGTTCATTTTTCTTACCAAAAATTGGAAACTTACGATAGCCATTGGATTTATTTTGGCCAGCTAACAAAACTTCTGGACTTGTTGTTGATGGTTTTACTGGCTCTATTTTTTCTGGTTTATTTTCAACGACTTTTTCTTCCTTCGGCTGATCAGCAGGTTTTATATCAGTCATTTGTTCGGTAGTAGGAGAAAATGTTCGGTCGCAACCTAATTCATGATAAGGAACCCAAAGAATATTACTTGCTGCTATGCTCTTGGTGCGAAGCTTTCTTTTCAATAAGCGTTCATTGTATTTTTTGATTTCTACTGCCTTTTCCCAGTTATCAATTCCCAAGGTTGTTCGGATGCTTTTTCCGTTATAATCAAATATCAGAATAGGGAGGTAGTACTTTTTACCGATTAAAAGACCTGCGTTGCTTTTTAGTTTATTTATTTTGAAAAATTGGCTGAGGTTACAATCGGATACATCCAAATTGTACCGTTTGATTAATCCGGCCGCAGAATCACCATTTTTGGCTTCGATTCTGAAAAAGCGATCTTGTGCTAGAAGACCTCCAACGTTTATAACGAAGAATAATAAAAACAGAACAACAAGCTTTTTGGCCTGCATAAGATTGAATAGTGTTTCGAGAATTAGTGTATCAGCCTTTTTCAATTGACTGATTTTCAGGTTAAAAGTAAGGAACTCATTGCGTTTGGCCAAGCAAGAACCTTTCGAAATACTGGAAATCTGGATTAATTTGATAAAAGCCTGACTATTGATCAGCTGCATTCGCTTATTTTTACGTTGTGGTTCAACAAATATTACATCTGATTGGCAAGGAATTTCGTTTGGAAATGCGGCGTAAGTACGCTTTGGGTGGTATACTGTTGTACGTTATTTCGAGCGTATATATTGTATACGCTGGGTTTTTTGACATCCCGAAGCAGAGTTGGAACGCTATTTTTTGGATACTTATTCTTTTTGCCTCTATAAATGCAGTGGCCAAAAGCTTTATCCAAGAAAACCGAGGATCTCAGTTGTATCTCTATCAATTGGCTCATCCTTCGGCCGTCCTGATCGCCAAAATGATCTATAATACTGGATTGCTCTTTCTCATTGGACTTTTAACCTTCGCCATTCTTTCAACTTTCACGGGATCTCAAGTTCGGGACCTAGGGTTTTTTATCCTTCTGCTGGGATTAGCAGCGGTTAGTTTTTCAATCGCTTTTACTTTTACATCGGCCATCGCTGCCAAGTCAGATTCCGGATCGAGTTTATTGGCTATTCTAAGCTTCCCTATCGTTATTCCAATTTTGATGTCTTTGGTAAAATTATCGGCCAATGCTTTGGGCTTACTCATGGATAGCAGTTACCTTACAGATATATTCAATTTGCTCGCAATTGATGCCCTATTGCTAGCGTTGACCTTTTTTCTATTTCCTTATTTATGGAGAGATTAGTATGAAAAATTATTGGTGGAAAATACTCGGTGCACTTTTAATACTCTATACCATCGTTGGAGGAATGACAGTCCCGATCAAGTCAGGAATTGTCAAAGTTACGCCCAACAGTATTCAATCTGGTTCTGAAGTGGAGATTCAAATTGACGGCTACAATTCAAATTATGATCAGTCCGATGATTTGGCAGTTTGGTTAAAAGCTGGGAATACTACCGCAATAAAAGCGACTAAGGTAAGCGCTATTAATGCTACCTCGCTCAAAGCAAATTTTACTCTTCCAAATGAATTGCCGTCGGAAGGTTCTTTTCACACACTTTCTGTTGTGGTTAATTCTAAAATCGATGGCATAAGCTTACTTCCTGATCATGTTGCCCTTCAAGCCGGCGCAATGGATACATTGAATAGAACTCAATGGAGTGAAATCAATAATCTCGTTCGAAAAGAAGGCTTTAATTTTCCTTATAGGAATATTTTAGTCGAGTCGATCAGAAATACTTTTTACCATATACCACTTTGGTTTGCTATGGTCATGATCTTCTTTGTGGCCGTTGTCTATTCAATCCTGCAACTTTATAAGCCTCAAGTAAAATACGATGCTTATGCCGTGGCCTTCACGGAAATTGGCGTGTTGTTAGGTATTCTCGGAACAGTAACCGGCGCTATATGGGCGAAAAACACTTGGGGACAATACTGGAGTTGGGATATCAAGCAAAATGTTTCAATCATTGCCATGCTGGTATATTTGGCCTATTTCGTATTGCGCGGTTCTTTTGATGATCATGAAAAGGGGGGAAGAATCTCTGCGGTCTACAATATTTTTGCTTTCGCGGCATTGATACCATTGTTATTTGTAATTCCAAGAATGGCTTCTAGTCTGCATCCCGGAAATGGTGGAAATCCTGGAATGGGTGGGGAAGATCTTGATAATACCATGAAATACTTCCTTTATCCTGCATTTTTTGGATGGTTTTTGGTGGGAATGTGGATGGCCAGCCTAAGAGCTCGCTTTATTATCCTTAGGGATAAATACTTACTTAAAATGAATGATTAGCAGGCTTGAATGTTAGTGTTTTTGTGTCTTTGGTATTCAGCTATCTTTTGTCGCGAAATATCAGATAATTGTTTTGTATTAATCACAAATTAACCGAGTTTTACAGCTCCTAACCATGAGAGAAAAAATTAGTGCTTTACTCCTTACTTTAATTTTGACCAGCACACAGCTGATTGCTCAAGATGATTTCATGAGAAACACCGGAAAGATCTACGCGGTGGTGGCAGTTCTAGTCATTATATTTATAGGGGTATTCATCTATCTTTTTTCGCTCGATAGAAAACTTACCAATTTAGAAAATCAAATAAAAAATAATGGCCAAGACACGTGAAGTCAGTTTTTTGGATTCGGTATCCCAAAACTTTGACAAAGCTGCACCGCATACCGGATTACCTGATGGGTTGCTTCAACAAATTAAAGTCTGTAACTCGGTATATCAAATGCGATTCCCAGTAAAGATTGGAAGCGAGTATCAAGTAATTGAAGCCTATAGAGTACAACATTCGCATCACCGCTTACCTACTAAAGGAGGAATACGATATAGCCAAAAAGTGGATCAAGAGGAAGTGATGGCCTTGGCCTCATTAATGACCTATAAATGTGCGCTAGTAGACGTGCCATTTGGAGGCGCTAAGGGCGGAGTGAAAATTAGTCCAAGAGATTATACTACAGCTCAGTTGCAAAAAATTACAAGAAGATACACCACAGAACTTATCAGAAAGAATTTCATTGGTCCTGGGATTGATGTACCTGCGCCTGATTACGGAACAGGGTCTAGAGAAATGGCTTGGATTCTTGATACTTATCAAACCTTTAAGGGAGGAGAAATAGATTCCGCAGGTTGTGTAACAGGCAAGCCCGTAAGTCAAAATGGAATTCAAGGAAGAACTGAGGCAACAGGAAGAGGCGTTTACTACGCACTAAAGGAAATCGTTTCCTATAAAGACGATATGGCTAAACTCGGCCTAACAACTGGAATGGAAGGTAAGACAATTGCCATTCAAGGCTTAGGTAATGTGGGATACCATACTGGTGTTATCTGTCAGGAAGAAGGTGGTGCTACCATTGTATCCGTTGCGGAATATGAAGGAGCGATCTATTCTAAGAATGGAATAGATATGAAGAAATTGTTGAAGCATAGAAAATCGACAGGATCAATTCTAAACTTTCCAGGTGCCAAGAATTTAAAGCAACGAAAAGAAGTCTTGGAAGTAGATTGTGATATCTTAATTCCTGCTGCACTAGAAAATCAGATTAGAAAAGATAACGCCAAAAATGTTAAGGCTAAAATAGTGGCGGAAGCTGCCAATGGGCCTGTAACAGCTGACGCTCAAAATATATTGACGAAGAAGGGAATTATGGTTGTACCTGATATGTATATCAATGCAGGAGGGGTAACGGTATCTTACTTCGAATGGTTAAAGAACCTATCTCACATGCGTTTTGGGAGAATGGAAAAACGTTTTGATCAAAACACCTATAACAATTTGGTAAGTTTGGTAGAAAGACTTACTGGTCATACTATCGGTAAAAAGGAAAGATCATTGATAACCAAAGGAGCAGACGAGATTGATTTGGTTCGCTCAGGGTTAGAAGAAACCATGATTACTGCATACCAACAAATTAGAGAAACTAGTAAAAGGAAGAAAAAGATCGAAGATATGAGAACGGCCGCTTTCGTTTCCGCCTTAGGAAAAGTGAGCTCTGATTACTTAAATCTTGGAATATTCCCTTAAGGTTGAATGGGTTAAGTAAATGATTTGATGGGATATAAAAATGCATATCCCAAAACATTATTGGCTAAACCACTGTTTTTTCGAATCATTTTAGAATGATTGAATGAAAAGTGCCAATTTTTTGGTTGATAATTTTCTTATCAATATATTTGCGCTATGAGCTTAACCCCAACATATTAATTAAAACTATGCAACCTACACAAGATAATAGGATTGATAAAATCGATCTCAAAATTTTAAAGATTCTTCAGGAGAATTCTAAGATTACTAACTTAGATTTATCCAAAAACATTGGTTTATCACCTGCTCCAACTTTAGAAAGGGTTAAAAAATTGGAACAATCAGGTGTAATTGAATCCTACCACGCTCATGTTTCTGCTCAAGCTATCGGCCTAAATGTTAAAACGTTTGTTTTGGTTTCTTTGGCTTGGCAAAAAGAAAATGCGCTGCAGGAATTTTTAGAAAAAATAAAGAACATCAAGGAAATCACTGAATGTTACATTATCACAGGTGAAGCAGATTTCTTAATTAAGATTGTTTGTAGAGATATTCCAACCTACGAACAGTTGTTATTCAAGACGCTTTCTCAGATTGAAGAAATTGAAAGATTGAAAACCTTGATGACACTTTCTACAGTTAAAAATTCAATGGTATTGCCATTCGAATATGACTAATTAAATAACTTCTTATACCTTTTGTAATGCCGCCTCCGTTTTCGGAAGGGCGGCATTTATATTTTTAGCATGAGAAAAAAGAAGCAAACCTGGCTTTGGCAGATTGTTGGAGAAGATCTTCCAGGCTATTCTTATCTATTCGGAACGATTCATATTCGAGATGAACGAGCCTTCCAATTTTTAGAAAATGCTTTGGAGTATCTCAAAGATTGTGATGTGCTCGCAACGGAATTCAATCTCGATGAAGCTGAAAGTGGTACCTCTGCAATGAATCTTCAAGTTCCCCAAAATTTTTCTCTTAAAGAGGCATTGGGTAAGCGAAGATTCGAACGCTTAGAAAAACTGTTTTATCAGAACTTGGGCTTACCACTTATTCACTTTCAAAGAACACATCCATTTGTACTGACCAGCATGCTCACAGAATCAATCATGAGCA
>CALGJW010000175.1 GCA_937930025.1 uncultured Saprospiraceae bacterium
GGGTAGAGCCCCTATCCTAAATTTCATAGATGAAATAAACACTGAGTATGAACAAATTGCCATTGCCAAATCTCGCGACTGATAAAATTCCCTATGGGCCAGTTATCGAGAATATCGAGGAATGGCCCATTTATAAACTTAGTCAAAACAGAGATCATTTTATAGACTTATTGGTTTCATTTACAGTTCAAAAAATAAATCAAAAACCAGTTGAAGTTGTCACTGACTGGATTGCCTCGACAATCTATCAAGAAAAAATAAGGATAAAAGAAGAACCTTGGAAAGTTGATCCACCAGATGATGCTGCATTTCTAAAAAGTGTTCGAAAAAAATTGGTGGACGGATCTTTAGATCAATCTAACGAAGAGGCAAGTACAAACAATGAAGAAATTTTGCGCCAAATCGTAAGAAGATATTCTGAAGAAATTGTTGGCACTTTCAATATCAAAACATTTTTGTTTGCGCGAAAGTTTTTGACTATTTTTTTTAACCGATTATTGAATACCGCGCAAAGTAGAAACTTCAGTAGAGTTTGGGGATCGAAAAAAAGATTAGAAAAATCACTTAAAGTTACAGGTGAATTAGATTGCCTTAGATCCTTGTTTGACAAAGGAACAGTTGTCTTAGTTCCTACCCATTTTAGCAACCTCGATTCTATCCTAATTGGTTATGCTATGGATGCCATGTTAGGACTGCCTAGCTTTAGTTATGGAGCAGGCCTAAACCTATACAATACGGGCTATACGGCCTATTTTATGAATCGTCTTGGCGCTTACCGAGTTGATCGAAGAAAGAAAAATTCTATCTATTTAGAAACTTTAAAATCTAAGTCAAAACTATCCATTGAAGCCGGCACAAACAGTCTGTTTTTTCCGGGCGGAACTAGAGGGAGATCCGGGGCATTAGAGCAAAAATTAAAACTAGGATTATTAGGAACCACAGTTGAAGCACAACGAGCAACCTGCGAAGCAGGAAAGGATAATAAAATATTTATCGTTCCGCTAATTTTAAGTTACCACTTCGTTTTAGAGGCAAAATACTTAATCGAAGAACACTTAAAAAGAACGGGAAAAGAACAGTTTATTCAAGGTCAAGATGACAGTTATAGTCGAAGAAAAATTTTAAAATTTATCTGGGAATTATTTTCAAAAAGTTCAGATATAACATTGAGTTTTGGCAAGCCTATGGATGTCCTTGGAAATTTTGTGGACGACCAAGGAATTAGTCGAGATCCTAGAGGCAATGTATTGGACATCAAAGATTATTTCATTTCCGACGGTCAAGTTAAAGCAGATTTACAAAGAGAAGCTGAATACACAAAGATTCTTGCCAACAGAATTGTAGATAGATTTCATAAAGACAACGTAGTTTTAAGTAGCCATTTATTGGCCTTCGCCGTTTTTAACATGCTTAAAGCTCAGCATACCAAACTAGATTTATTTGGCTTACTTCGATTGCCTTCTGAGGAGTACGTTTTTCCAATCAACAAGGTCGAACAGGTCGTAAAGACTTTACAAAATGAGTTATTTGAATTAGAAAAAAATGGTCAAATAAAACTAAGTCCTGAGATACGGTTGGAAGCAAAAGATTTGATGAAAAACGGGGTGACAAACCTCGGGGCTTACCATGCTCAAAGACCGTTGATTTACAATAAATTTGGCAACATAATATCAGAAGATTTTAAAACACTTTATTATTACCATAACCGTTTAACACATTACAGACTTGGAAGCAAAGTGAATTGGAAAAATGTACAGGTATCTGAGGCAGAATAAATAAGTGAATGAACTATATTATCTATGATTTAGAAGCAACTTGTTGGGAGTATGAGACCCCAGGTCTTATTCAAGAAACCATTGAAATAGGAGCTATAAAAGTCAATCGGTACGGGAAAATTGAAGATCGATTTGACCGCTTTATCAAACCAAACTTACACCCGTATTTATCTCCATTTTGTTTAAAATTGACACATATTGAGCAAGAAGTCATAAACGGAGCTGATTCATTTGAAAGGGTAGTCGAAGACTTTCAAAACTGGATAAACGTCTATGAAGAATATCGTTTATGCTCCTGGGGCGCTTTTGATCAAACCCAGCTACAACAGGATTGTCGGATGCATAAATTGGACGATGACTGGCTTGATCCACATTTGAATCTTAGAAATCAATATGCTCGCATAAAGAATAAGAAACCATCAGGATTAAAACAAGCACTTAAAAAAGAACGATTTGAATTTACGGGTATCGCACATCGAGCAATTTATGATGCGGAGAATCTATCCAAGATATTTATTAAGTATTTTGAAGAATGGGAAATGTACTAATGCGTAGGAGAGTCTTCCACGATCCTATTTAACATAATATTAATTATGGGAAATAAAAGGCGGTTTAAAGGCGGTTTAAAGGCATCTATATATAGGCCTTCACGTTTCTGAATAAAACAATAACAATCTGTTTGAATATACCCTTTATGAGGTATTTATGTATGGGGAATTAATACGATATTTATTTCACACAAATCCCTTAATTCCATGACACCTAATAAACGATATCAAAATTCTTGGTTTGCTAAATTTTTTGGATGCTTTACGTTGTTGGTTTTTCTATCCCCAATGGCTTTATCAGCCGTACCAGTAATCTTAGATTTTGATTATGATGATTGTTCTTATGCGAATAGCTGCGCTCAGGATCTCCTTTTCGAGGTAAATATTACAGATGATATTTCACCTGCGACTTTGATAATTGACTTCCATTTAGATGAAAATAATGATGGTGTTTTTGACCTATTAGGTTCAAATATAACACCATATCCGTATCCAAATCCAGATAATTTGCCGGTTTTAATCATAGATTATGCTGATCCAAATAACGATGGAATTTGGACAGCCTCTGCGATTTTACCTGATATTCAGTTAGAAATTGAGAATAATATAGTTTGGCGCGTGTCCGATGGATCAAATGTGGTTCAAGAGAATGAAGTTTTCAAAATATTGGATTGTAATCCGCCAACCGTAGAATTAGCCGGTCAATTAATAGATGGACTTAATACCTGTGAATTTCAATTGCCCGCAACATTTTTCGACAACGGTTCTTTTGACAATTGCGGAATCAAGCAATTTTTTATTGTTAGTCCTTCATTTGGAGCCAATCAAACAAGCCCGCCATTAAATGCAACTGCCACTTTTACGTTTGACTATTGGGACATAGGTTTTAATTCAATAGATATTTGGATTGAAGACAACAATGGTAACTTTAGTTTTAATACAACTTTTCTTATTCTTCAAAACAACGTTTCGTCTGTTGATTGCGGATTTCCATCACCGATTACTGGACAAATAAGCACGGAGGACGGAAGAAATGTTGAAGATGTACTGGTTACCATGGAGTCTGACTTTGGTTTTAGTTATACTGATAGTAATCATCTAGGAAATTATTCCTTTAGTGCATCAAACGGTCAAAACTATAGCATAACACCAGAAAAACTTGATGACCTAAGGGGTGGAATATCTACATTAGACTTGATTTTAATCAGCCGCCACATTATAGGACTACAATCACTGGATTCTCCTTTCAAACAAATAGCTGCAGATGTAAACAATGATCAAAGTATTGATGCCTTTGATTTATTAGATTTACAAAAAGTGATTTTATTTGTTGACAACCAATTCGCAAACAACAATTCATTTCGATTTATTGATAGCGATTATTATTTTTTTAATTCTCCTTTTGATGAGAGCTTTCCTGAACAAATAATCCTTGGTTCTACATCCCCGTATAGCGTTGATTTTGTAGCAGTAAAAATCGGAGATGTTAATAACTCTGCTCAGTTAAATTCGTCGGATTTTGGAACGAACAGGAGTATTAATGACGAGTTAGTTTTTCAGGTAGCAGATCAAAAATTGAAAGCTGGTAAAGCTTATAAAATTGATTTCACGGCACAAGATTTTAATAACATATTTGGGTATCAATTTACTTTAGACTTTGATCCTAAAATGATTTCTTTTGGCTCGGCTAATTCAGTAGAGACCGCTACCCTATTTGGAACTAGTTTAGCAGATGAAGGCGTTTTAACTTGTTCATTTGCCAGTCCAAATCTAGTTTCTTTGGATAATGGAACCTTGGTGTTTTCATTAAATATAACTGCCAATAAGGATGGAAAATTGAGTGATATTTTGAAAATAAACAATGATAGATATACCAAACCAGAAGCATACAATTCAAATTTGGACCAATTAGGAATTGGTCTTCAGTTTACCGATAGTCAGGTAATAACTACTAAAACGGATGAGTACAAATTGTATCAAAATTCTCCAAACCCTTTTTCTAATTATACCGAAATTGAGTTTGAATTACCAGAAGCATTAAAGGCCACAATCACATTCTACGACACGGCCGGTAGGATCATCTATCAGATCGATAAGGAATACGCCAAAGGAAAGCACAAAGAATTTATTGAAAAAAGTGCGTTTAAGTCTAATTTATCAGGTGTTTTCTACTATCAATTAGCAACAGAAAACTTTCGTGACATTAAAAAAATGGTCGCTTTTCCTTAAGGTTGGTTCTTAACAAAATCCTTGCAAGTCAACTTAAAGATCAAACTAAAAACACACGAATTTATTTTCATCAAACCAATGGTTTTTCCTTAAGTAATTATACTTAGGCCTTATTTATCATATAAATTAGCTTGAAATTAGAAGAACATTGAGTTTTCCCCTTCAATTATCCGGCATTATACCCTGTTTAGGGTATACTCTATTCGATGGAATCATTCTATCTTTGAGTGATAGTCTCTGACTATACATCCTTATACCGTTTTAATAGCTTTTTAGTCGTATTGACTAAACTATAAAAACGTATTCCATGGATGTAAACACTACCCGGTTTATCAAGCCCTATCGTTCTGGTCGGCATTTTTTAATGTTATTTGTTTTTCTTATTTGTGTTCAACTGAATGCTCAACCACCAACTGTCCTTTGGACAGAAAGTTTTGAAACTAACGGGGATGGCAGTCGCTACACGTCCATGGTTGAATTCAACGATGGTTTAAATGATCACTTTTCTCGAACAGATGGAACAGACATTGGTGTGAGTGTCAATTATGCCTCTCCTAATGCAATGTATTATTACGCTACTGAAGATACTGATGACGGTGGTGGCGATAACATGGATTACAAAAAAATTGATTTTAATTCAGTGTCAACAGCAAGCTACACCAGTTTGATGTTTAAAGGACTGTTTGCGATTGGTGATTTAGGTGCTGATGAGTATGACTATCGAGATGGCGCAGTTGTTTCCTACAGTATCGACGCTGGCGCTACTTGGATACAAGCTTTAAAATTCCGATATGACAATGCCAATGATGATCTTTTTAATGAAGGCTTAGTTAGTTTAGCAACTATCAATCAGGCTTGCTTAATAAGTACAGGAAACGGAGGTTTTGTTCCTAGTACGGATTGTGATGTAGAAGTTCCGTTCCCATTTACCAATACAGGTGGAACATTGTCTAATACTTTTCAAGAATTTTCTTTTCCTATTCCTGATGCACCGATGGTATTAATTCGAATAGAAGTAGCCTTTGATGGAGCCGATGAAGAGTTTGCTTTTGATTTTTTCAGATTAGAAGGAATAATGAATTGTCCAGGGGCTCCCTTGATTTCTGAAACACATATTGATGCTTCTTGTCCCGGAGCAATGGATGGCTCTATTGATATTACAGTAACTCCTGTAGCTGGAATTTTTACCTATGATTGGATGGATTTACCAGGTGTCATGAACTCACAGGATCGAACTGGATTGGCTGCCGGAATGTATTCAGTGATTGTAACGGATGAAAATAACTGTACTGCAGTACAAGCGGTAACTATTCTTGATAATGATGTGGACCCACCAATGATTGTTTGCCCAGCAGATATGACTGTGGAATGTGATGCTGATAGAACACCTGCTGCCTTAGGAGTTGCCACAGCAATGGATGTTTGTGATGTATCACCTGTCATATCCCATACTGATATGGAAGTTTTAGATGGTTGTGGCGGGTATACAGGCACATTGATGCGATCCTGGATGGCAGTAGATGCAGCAGGAAATATGGCTAGCTGTACGCAAACAATAACAATTGAAGATAATACCCTTCCAACCTTTACGGTACCTTCTAACTTGACACTTCAATGTTCAGATGATCCTACAGACCTTTTGCTCACAGGTGATGTTACAGACGAAATGGACAATTGTGATATAGGAGGCGTCGCACCACCTGTAGTTTGGATCAATGAATTCCATTATGATAATGACGGTGGCGACGTTGGAGAGTTTATAGAAATAGCTGGAACAGCAGGTTTTGATTTAATGAATTGTTCGTTAGTTCTTTATAACGGAAGTAATGGTAATTCGTATAATACTATTATGCTCTCTGGAATTATCCCAGATGAAGGAGCTGGCTTTGGTGCCATTTCTTTTCTAATTTCTGGAATTCAAAATGGAGGCCCCGATGGCTTTGCACTTATTTGTAACGGGTCAGTTGTCGAGTTTTTAAGTTACGAAGGAAGCTTCACGGCAAACAATGGACCAGCAATGGGAATCACTTCAACTGATGTTGGAGTCAACGAAACTGGTGGTACTCCAATTGGTGAATCTATTCAACTATGCGGAATGGGGAGTATGAGTGGTGATTTCACTTGGACAGCCCCAGCGGTAGAATCACCAGGACTACTTAACGCTTGTCAAACATTAGTCGCCCCTCCCCCACCTATGGGTTTGGAAGCTACTTTTACAGATGCTACTGCGCCTACTTGTAATGGTCTTTTAGGTGTAATTTCTCGTACATGGAGACTTGTAGATGCCTGTGGAAATATCAATGAACAAATACAAACAATTACAATAGAAGATATAGATCCACCAACTTTTGTGGTACCTGGACCAATGACTATTGAATGTAGTGATGATCCATTGAATACTACAATAACTGGTGTACCAACCATGGTACTAGATAATTGTGATCCTATGCCGATGGTATCCTTCAATGACATCCTCGACTTAAGTGGATGTGGAGGATATACAGGAACTATTACAAGAGAATGGACAGTGACAGATGCCTGCGGAACAGCAACCACTCAAAACCAAATTATAACGGTAGAAGATACAACTGATCCAACATTTACCGTTCCTGGAAACATCACTATTCAATGTACGGATGACCCATTAGATTTAACCTTAACGGGTGATGTTACAGACGCAGCAGATAATTGTACAGGAGCATTACCAATGCTTATTTGGATCAACGAATTCCATTATGATAATACGGGAGGCGATGTTGGAGAGTTTATCGAAATAGCAGGAACCGCTGGATTTAATTTAACTGGCTATGCTATCTATGAATACAATGGCAACGGAGGTACTGTCACTGGTGCACCCAATGCACTAATGGGAATCATTCCAGACGAAGGCAATGGTTTTGGCGCTTTATCTTTTCCAATATCAGGATTGATGAATGGTTCTCCGGATGGTTTTGCATTAGTATTAAATGGAACACAGGTCATTCAGTTTTTAAGTTACGAAGGAAGCTT
>CALGJW010000176.1 GCA_937930025.1 uncultured Saprospiraceae bacterium
CGAGCTACTGGAAAAATGGAGCGTAGTAAGGGGATTCTGTATACTGTTAAAGATGGAATTGTTTATGATGCTAAGGCGTTGTTGGCGGATGTGCGGAAGTTGGTGGAAATGGAGAAGGAGAAAGAGGGGAAGTGATGGTTAGGAAATAAGTCCATGATAAAAACTAGAATACAAGTAGGTTTGACAAATTTTTAAAATTTTGGCACATCTACGAAACCTCAAAGCAAACAATACAATTCTTGAACTTGTGCTGTATGAGGTCTTATTTATTGTAGGCTAACTTTTTATTCATTTGTTGCAATCCTCCGTAATTCATCAAATGGAAGATGATCCCTTGGGACAAGGGAGTAATGCTTTTCATCAACTACATTTAAAGTTAAAACTTCTTGCTTTTCAGAAACAGCTAATTCGAGCATTGCCATTTCATTATCTCCTGTGAATTGAATCGCTATTGGTCTGCAAATAGCAAAGGGGTATCTTTCTTTACAGAGTGCTATATCTTGCAGAACTTGGACAATACCAAATCTATCGCCTGGAGATTTTGCTTGACAAGGAATGATGAAATGAACTCCCCTTTTATTTACACCAACATAGATTTCATCAACTTCAATTTGTCCAATTCCTTTGACAGTAGTTCTCAAATGATTCTGAATAGAATAACAAGTAATTCCTAGGAAAATATCTATTAACCTATTATACCTTATTCTTGTTAATAAGGCTTGTTCATCTGTACCAGGAGCATACATTTTTAGTATCTCAGGTGTTGAATCTGGTATTTTTATTTTTTGTCGATTAGGAGCAGGGGCGATTTTTGAAGGAGCAGCTAATCTAAATTCATAGTTTGCAGTGCCTATTCCAACAATTATCCATTCGCTATTTTTTGGAGCAGTATCTATTATTTCTTTAGGAAGTTCTTTCCTAAATCTAAAGCTGTAGGGAATATCTCCTAAATTCTTTATCAAAGGGTAGCCTAATTTTTCACAGGCAGTCGCCAAGTCTTCTCTCTTAAATGGAATCCTTTTTTTACCTTTTTTAAATTTAGCGAGAAAAATCTCTTTAATGATATTTGAATATTTACTCATTGATTGTTGCTACTTGTTTAGATGGAAGCCGTTTTCGAGTCGGCATATAACTTCTTTCATACCCGAAATATTTTGTTGCTTCCGTCATATTCATTCGCAATAATTTTTCATTCTGCATCTCAAGATCGTATACCTCCAAGCTGTCTGCATCTATGTTTAGATTTTGGAGAATTACATCTCCAATGCTTTTTGCAAATAATGGTGCTACAGAATTACCAATTTGTCTAAACCCATGCCAAATAGTTCTATGAAAATTAAACCAATCTGGATAACTATGTAATCTTGCTGCTTCCCTAATTGTAATGCACCTTGGGTGCAGGTAATGAATGGGTCTCGCAGCTGTAAATGCGCCTTTACCACTTGGCGTACCTGCCCTTAAAGTATTGCAAGGTAAGTCAGGAGAAAGTTTAAAAAATCTACTCTTCTTTTCCGTATTCCCAGGTAGGGTCTTATCAAATCTTTCAATAGAAACGGAGGTATGATTCGAGCCGAGGTGTCCCCATAAGGAATTGAACGGTAAAACTCGATTATGGCATAGTTTAAATTCCTTACTTTTGTTGTGAGAAAACAGATTAGAATATTCACCATATTTTAATTTAGAAAAAGGAATTCCTTTATCTTCTCCAATAAAAGCATCAAAAGATGCTAAATCACCAATTGCCTCCAATGCCGTTCTGACTTGAATATTTTCCTGCGGAAACAAGCTAATGGAATTTTCTTCGGACTTGGAATAGGAAGGAGTTGGATAGGAGAGTTTTTCAACTCTTTTTTTGCTCCCCATTAGAATAAATCTTTTTCGAGCTTGGGCAACATTATAATAAGAAGCATTAAGAATTTTGTAAGGAAGTGTCACATTGTATCCAATTTTTTCAAACTCCTCAATCAGTTCGCTAATAAATCGCTTATGATTTCCTGCTACTATCCCAGGAACATTTTCAAATATAAAATAGTTGGGTTTTAAATCTCTAACGACTCTAAAGTATTCGAATACGAGTTGATTTCTTGGGTCATCTAATTGCCTTTTACCTATTTGAGAAAAACCTTGACAAGGAGCACCTCCAACTACTAAATCCAATTCGTTCCTATTTCTTTCTTTTAATATTGCTTCTAATTTAGAAGTGGCGTATTGGGAAATATCCCCACAAATTGTTGAGGTGTAGGGAAAGTTGAAATGGTGTACAGCCGAGTGAATGGGATTTAATTCTAAAGAAATATCAATGTCAAACCCTGCCGCTTCCATCCCTAAAGACATTCCTCCAACACCTGCAAATAAATCTATTACGCTTGGTCTTTTCATGTAGTTGTTGTTTCTCTGAGTAAAATTGTTAAGGTACTTAATTGCTTTTTATATTTCAAACTTTCTTATTAATCTCTTTGTTGCCACCTCATCTTCTTCAATCTTTTTGAATAGCACTTCAGCAATATAATTCGCAATTGGTTCAATTATTTCAGGATTTGCTAATTTATTTTTTACGCACCCACTAAAAAGCGGAGCATCTAATTGTATATTTATTGCCGCCACTAAATTTTCTCTGATTCCTTTTTCTGATATTTTATAGGCTTCAGTTAGTTCATTCTTTTGAAAATATTTCATCACTCCGTAAGTCAGTCCTTTTAGAAGTCCATCAACGTGC
>CALGJW010000177.1 GCA_937930025.1 uncultured Saprospiraceae bacterium
GCAACGCCATCTGTTCGTATATAATAGGTGTTAGGATTTTTCTCGATATACGCACCTCCCGTATTTTCATTACTAATTTCAAGCGCATGAAAAACATTGGTGATGCTAACGCCCATGGATTTGAGTAAATTGGGGTTGACCGCAACTTCGTACTGCTTTAAAAAACCACCCATTGTATTCACCTCGACCACTCCTTCAATTCCAGACAACTGACGACTAACTATCCAATCCTGAATACTTCGTAAATCCGTTAATGAAAACTTATCTTCAAACCCCTTCGCAGGGCGAACAACGTATTGATAAATTTCTCCCAAGCCCGTTGAAATAGGAGCCGTTTCAGGCGTACCCAATCCTGGAGGAATATTGCTTTCCGCTTCTTTGAGATATTCGCTGACCAGTTGGCGAGACAAATAAACATCCATATCTTCCTCAAAAACGACCGTTACAACTGAAAGTCCAAAGCGAGAAATAGAACGTATTTCTACTAATTGCTGAATATTTTGCAATGCCAATTCAACAGGGGTAGTAATAAATTGCTCTATTTCCTGGGTAGCCAAGGTTGGCGATATTGTAATAATCTGTACCTGATTGTTTGTAATGTCAGGCACTGCATCAATAGGTAGCTGACGTAAGGAGAATAATCCCCAAACAATGAGAGCGGCTACCAAAAGTCCTATCACGAACTTATTCTGTATCGAATAAGCGATTATCTTATCAAACATATTAAATGTGATATTTAGTTAAACCAATAAATTAAAGTGAACTGTGCAGGCATAGGTATCCTACGAAAATGATTTAACTAAAGGTTGGCGGATGCCAAACAGCGGAAAGAAACCCCGAAGGATAGAAATTGGGATTGTATAATAGAAGTTTTGATGAGATCAGCATAATATGCTTATCATTGTAATTGATGTTCGTGGGAACATTTACGGAAATGGAACAGCAATTACATATACAAAATGGAGTACAAGTATCGTCGCCACAACCACTGGAATGTTCTTCATGGTTAGATACATGCTGATGTTCAATTCCAAGAAAATGATTCGCTATTTCCAATATTCCACCACCACCATCGCCGCAGGGTACGAGCGACAAAGCAAGCAAATAGAAAGTGAAAATGTGAATGTTTATTTTCATTAGATACAAAGGTAGCCAAAATAATTCTTGTTAGCAATTGGAAGATGAAATTTAGTTTTTTGTTCATTTTTTTTCAAAATGACATTATTTGATGCCGAGCCCTTTTTTTGTGGAGCGAAATGCAGATATGTTGAGCAATATTTTATCAACTATAGATTATTTACATAAATTATGAATCATTCTGAAAGAAAAAAAATCACACATTAAACTAATAGAAGTTAGAGTAATTGAAGATTATTTGTACTTTGGATAAATCATTGATTGCAGAAATGGATTAGCCTATTTAGAGGAAGCATAAATTGGTTTTTCTAGTAAAAGACTAAGGCTAAATCTGTAAATAATCAAAGATTATATCAATTGGTTAAATTCTATCAGCATACCAAAAAAAGAACTCCGACAGCTAACAACCGAGGATGATGTCAGACTCCCTTTGATCGTCCGCCACATCTCGAGAACCGTTAATCTTTTTCCCATAAAAATAAAAAAGGTAATTCTCGATACTACTGTATTTATACAACTTAAAACCATGCACCTTAGAATTCATTAAAAATATATGAAGTTTTCCGCCATTATTTTCTTATTCATTTTTACAGCTAGTTGTACGAAGGAATCCGCAGAAGTTGTTCTAATCCTAAATGAAATAATCGCACAGCACTATAACGACAAATTAGTCTCAAGAAATTTATTACCAGCAAGACACTACAACAATTGGTCAAAAGGAAGAATTAAAACTCAAATGAGAAATGGGGAAAGCATCAAAATTCCCCCTCCGCCGACAACCGATACTGCCATTTATTCCCAAGGATATTTCGATAAATTAGTGGCTGAAAAAATCATCTCATCTTTTGAAAAAGAAGCTTTATTGAAATCACTGCAGCAAACCAACGATGATATGCTTCTTCCCGCAAACAAGGCTAAAGGAGTTTTAGACTTGAAAGAAATTTTAGAGCTTCAAAGGCCATCAGAAAATGGTTTAGTCAATCATAATTACTATGAATTATCAACGCCCATTTTCAATGCGAAAAAGGATCTAGTAATATTCCTAGTCAACTTTCGACAAGGAAATGCTTCCCGGGGTATTTTAGTCGTTTTTAGATTAACAGATTTAGGATGGCAAAAAGTGAATTCAAAAACTAAATGGATAGTTTAAATAAATGAGATATTTGCATACTAAATCTGACAAGTTATTCATCTCATGACATTCTTCACGGAATTATGGTACAAGAAGCTGCGACTTCTTGTACCATTTTTGTTTAAGATTCA
The DNA here is from genome assembly GCA_937930025.1 of uncultured Saprospiraceae bacterium. Lineage (GTDB taxonomy): Bacteria > Bacteroidota > Bacteroidia > Chitinophagales > Saprospiraceae > JABDJM01. The sequence continues at coordinate 2,401 of CALGJW010000177.1, forward strand.
GTATCTTGACTAGCAACAATGGATATAGACTATCAAAAGAATTATGCATAAGTTAAAACTAGATCGATGAGTACTATAAAAAAATTGCGAACAGCGCAAGGTTTCACACAGACAGAACTAGCAGAGAAAACTGGATTATCTTTAAGAACAATACAACGGATAGAGGCTGGAAACAATAAGCCAAAGGGACATTCTCTAAAAGCACTTTCGAAGGCATTCAATCTAGAACCCTCCGTCCTGCAATCCAGTTTTCAGGACCCACCAGAAATTTCCGATACAGAAAAGCAGTCCCTTAAATTTATCAATTTAGCCACCCTAGCCTTTTTAGGAATTCCATTTGGAAACTTGATTGTTCCTTTTATACTTTGGCGAAAAAAGAAATACTCAGAGAAAGTGGATTCTATCGGAAGGCGTATTATTAATTTTCAAATTATGTGGTCTCTAACCCTTTGTATTGGGCTCTGCATAGCACCCTTTATTGGAATCTATTCACTTTCCTTCCCTTTAACCTTACTTTATTTAGGCCTCGCCGTAGTGATAAACTTGATCGTCTTTTGCAAGACCGCTCTTTCAATCCAAAGAGAAGAATATGACTTACTTAATCTGCCAATCCAATTAATCTAAGCCAGCATTGAAAATGTCGTAAAATTGGCGGCATAAAAATGTCTATTTCATTCGCATTTTGTACTTAATTGTGCCTGATGACAAGATTCTCTATGGATCTTACTTTTTCAACATCAATACAGTTTTAGTATGCTTCTAAAAAAAATTAGTTTTATTCTCCTAGGGTTATTTATTCTTATGGCCATTCTCGGCATAGCTGGAATCAGGTGGTTTAATAACATGTGGTTCAAAGATCGGCCTAATCATTTTTCATACACAATGGAAAGTAATCCAATTCATTTTGATTGGGCCACCGCAGCTTTCGGTAATTACATAGAGCCCCAAGCAGCAATCACTATCCCAGTTGGCATCGCTGGCCTACCCAATAAATTTTATTTTCAATTCGACACTGGAGCCCCGAATACCCTACTCTATCAGCATGTATTACACTCGATGTCCTCACATGGCAAAGCCCTCGGTGAAATCAACTTGGACGATAAATTATACCTAGAAAGTATCGAACTTTCTTTGGCAGGTAATCCTATCAAAATGAACAACATTGAGATTCTCCAAGCATATGGCGACAGCTTCAATTTAATTGACACCATACATCCTATAAACTTAGGAACCCTCGGTGCAGATTTCATGGTGAATACCATCACGGCCATAGATTTTAAAAATCAATACATTCAGCAGTTCGATCAACGGCCAAAATCGATGGACACTGTAATCAATTTTCAATCTTTTGATTTTAAAGGAAGAAGATTTATGCTTCCGGCAAAAATAGGTGGAAAAAAAATTGAATTATTTTATGACTCTGGGAGCAGCGCCTTTGGACTAATCACTTCAAAAAATCGCTATGACAAATACACTGACAAGGAAGTAAAAGAATTACAATTCGACGCCAATAGATTTGGAGACCCTATGCCCATTCATCATAAATACACCGACAGGCGAATTGATATTGGAAGCGCGGATTTGGAATTAAAAAGAATTAGCTATGTAAATAGATACGCTAAATTGCAAAGATTCCTTACCCCGTTTACTAAAATTGGTGGTTGGCTAGGCAATAAACCTTTTACTGAAAGTACTTTGATTTTAGATACTAAAAAGGAGGAATTTGTGGTGATTGAGGATTTGGAGAATCCTTGAAAATGACAATCGTCAATAGTGATTCATTGATGGGTACTTATCTTGAGAATATATTTTTCACAGCCGGCGCACAGATTCTAGTCTCCCCAAGGAAAAAATTTGTGATGATTCAAATTTTGGAAACTTATTAAATAGACTCAACTCTTCAAAATTTATAGTAATTTTAGTTCACCAAGTTGAAATTACAAATCGTATTGAAAGACTAGGGACCCAAACAACTACATTGAAAATAAACACTATAACCATCCTACTATTCTTTCTTACAACTATTGTCCAGGCACAATCAGAAAACAAGAACGACTATTACAACTTAGGAATCAACTTTATTGCTGAACTTGGATTGCGACCGGGATTTGAAGTTGACTATGGTATTCCGTTGTTTGCTAAAACAAGGGCCAAGGAAAGCAAGAAGCGATCACTTAGCCATCAACTGCACTTACGGCCATCTTTCGCTTACTACCGCTTTGCACATAATTCCAATAATTTTTTACTAACTGCTAAACTTAACTATCAATTTCGAATTGTCAATAGCTCCAATCAAAGGCATCTTTCCATAGAACCTTTCTTGAGAATCGGCTACTTGCGCAAAGCCTATATCGGGGAAATATTTCAAACTACTGCGCAGGGATTTGAAGCATTGAGCGGCGCTGGAACGAATTCCTTTATACGCGGGAGCGGATTAGACTTTGGAGGATACCTAAGTTCAAAAATCGATTGGCTTTTTGGCGCGGAGTACTTTTTTGAATCAACTCCCGATAAATTAAACTTGCAGCGATTCTTGGTAAAATTAGGAACGAGAATAAAATTAAACAAGGCGTGAAACATATAAGTACCATCATCCTATTCTTGTTTTTACTGGGCTGTTCTAAAGAGCCTTTGTTTAGTGATAACAGTAGACATGACTTTTGGTTATTGCACGAAGGAGCTGACCTTCCCATCATTGTCGAGGGGAATACCAACTCGAAAATATTCCTCATTTTATTACATGGAGGACCCGGGGGAACTGCGCAAGAATTCAACGCCACTAGTAAGCCTTTCACTGATCCATTGGAAGAAGACTATGCCATGGTCTACTACGACCAAAGGAATGCTGGACTGGCCAGAGGCGAATGGGTAGTAGAAAAGTTAACAATAGCACAACATGTGGAGGACCTGGACAAGGTCATTGAATTTTTGAAGCATCAGTTTGGTGAAGACATTACACTATTTTTAGCTGGACATAGCTGGGGAGGATATTTAGGAACGGCATATGTCCTAGACCCCGAAAGACAAAATAAAGTGAAGGCCTGGATTAATATCAATGGGAACATCCATAGAAATCTTAGGAATTTTCACACCATTGAAACCATACTGACCATCTCTGAGGAGCAAATAGCTAAGAACAAAAATGTCGAAGCATGGACCGAACTAAAATTAGCGACGCAAGCAGAATCGGACAGGGGCATTGTAACTTACAATAAGCAAAGTGAAGACGCGGTGTTTAATTTAGGAAATAGGGCCATCATGCTGATCAATCAAGACAAAGAAGTATCATTTAATACGAGTGAAATCCGTCCGGCATTAGTACGGGATAATTATGATCCATTTTTAACCTTAACCAATGATAGAAAAGGAACGCTTATTGAACAGATGTATGCCTTTGACGAGAATTTAGAAGCTGCTCTTTCCGCTGTGGAAATTCCAGTATTAAGCATCTATGGCAAATATGATTTCACCACGCCTGCTTTACAGGGAGATTTTTTAATCAACAATATTGGAACTTTGGAGAATGACAAAAACTCATTGGTTTTAGAAAAGTCCGGGCATTCCTCTATGAAAAATGAACCCCTAAAACTTGCCAATGAGATTTCGTCTTGGATTGAAACGTATAGATAGCTCAGCCTATTTTTCCTTTATAACCTTTACCGTCATCGTAGTTTCCTCATTGGTTAATTCAACGAAGTAAATACCCTTGGCTAATCTGGAGAAATCAATGGACTCCTCCAGTCTGAAATTATCCTTTGTAAAAACCAATTGACCATTTAAATTTACTACCGATAAATTAAATACTGCATCCTGAGAAAAGTTAGCGGATAAATAAAGTGTATTTAAAACAGGGTTAGGACTGGCCACTATCTCAGTTGAAAATTCTTTTGATTGAGTAGAAGAAATTGGATTGCCAAATGAAGTAAGATCAATTTTCCACATTTTAGTATTATTGGTACCAGTACCTCCAAAGAAATATAAATCATCCTCGAGTATAAAAGAAGAAGGTGCCCATCTCGATCCGTCCGGCAAGGGAGGAAGTATCTCCCAAGAATCAAAAGCTGGATCATAGCTCATAAAAGTTTCCGGAAAATCTAGTGATTGGTGGTTGCTTTTATCTCCGGCTAACACAAACCCTTTTCCGCCATAACTAAACTGAGTTCCCGCAACTCTACCCAAGGGCATATCATTAATTTCAATCCAACCTTCTGTGGCGGGATTATATCTTATCCAATTATCTAGATGACCACCCCCCACATAGATAAATTCATCTATTGCAAAAAAGTAAGGATGATGTCGTTGACCTCCTGGAATATTTGGCTTCTGTGTCCACACTTGCGTTTCTAAGTCCAATTCCCACCAATCTTCCAAGTCAGTACCGTCTCCGCTTCCCGCCCCAACAAATACTTTGTCATTATGAGCGACCAAAGCTGGATGCGACCTACTTTCACAGGGGCAGTAAGGTAGTTGCTTAAAAGAATTATCTGCGGGATCAAACTCCCATAGATCAGAAAGCCTTCCGGAAGAATTCGTACCAAACCCGAAGTAATACTTTCCATTCCAATCATCTCCAATAGCAAACCCTCTTTCTACACCAGGAAAATCATCTAATTGTACCCAACTATCATCTGCAGGTATATATTCCCATAGTTCCTTAGAATTCCCGGTTCCCCCGATACCAGACCCTGCAATAATGTAAGCTTTTCCATCTATTCCAAATCCATTTGAATGATGTCTTGAAAATGGTACGTCTCCTAAGGGTTCCCATTGCTGGGCGGTGAGGCTTAGTGCCAAAAGTGAAATGCAAAATACATTTACAAAACGGTACAGATTAAAATGTTTACTTTTTTTCATATTATTTATATTGCTAAATCTAAATTTAACTGGATCTAAATGCGCTTCAGGCTTTCTTCAAGGTGGAAAACTACAGAATTAAATTTCAAAAATTTGACTTCCAGATGCCAGCTTATAGAAAAAGATAACTAAAGATATGTAACTATTTCTAAGGAATATTGGATTCATGGCATTAAAGTGTTGTACTAAGATTTAAGCGCGACTAAAACATCTACCTCAGCATCCGATGGATTTTGTGCTCTCTCCCCATAAATCTCAAAGTCAGCCGTATATACTCTGTCTAAATTTTTCTCCCAAATTTCTGTCCATGTTCCGAACACCACTCCTTTAGTTAGATCTCCTTTGGATACGAATTTCCCATAGGTTCCTCCTTCGAATGCCTGGCCAACCATCCCATCAGGAATGTTATCTAAGGACTCAACTTTGCATCCTAAGATGGTATCATACGGTGCCAAGTGATCTCCTTCATAGTTAGTGTATATGGAAAAAACATTGCTGTCCACCTTATTGGGAATTTGATCTGCGATTTTTTCTGACATAAATTTTCCCCAAAGCT
>CALGJW010000178.1 GCA_937930025.1 uncultured Saprospiraceae bacterium
TCTTCTTGGAATTTTTAAGACCATGGAGGAAGGATCAAGAAAAATTTAGAAAAGATTTCTGGTTGGATTTTTTCTACATGTTTTTTAATTTCTTTTTATTTTCCTTAATTATTTACAACGCAGCATCCGATGTGGTGGTTAAGTTTTTTAATGATGTAATAAAAATGACAAGTGGATTTGATTTAAAACAATCGAATCCCCTCAACTCCTATCCAGCTTGGGCAATCTTGTTGATTGGTTTTTTCCTAAGGGATTTCATCCAATGGTGGATTCACCGACTATTGCACCGCTCCAATTTCCTTTGGGAATTTCATAAAGTCCACCATTCCGTCGAACAAATGGGCTTTGCCGCCCACCTTAGATACCACTGGATGGAGAATGTAGTTTATAGGACTCTAGAATACATTCCATTGGCCCTAATCGGAATTGGATTGCACGATTTTTTTGTCATCCATATTTTCACCTTAGCCATCGGCCATTATAACCATTCCAATATTTCAATTAACAAGTTTGTTACCGGTGGCATTTTAGGTTTATTAATTGGTTTTGCAATTGTAGTAGGGGGAATGGGCATTAATCTATTACCTGCAAATAGTAGCTTGTTGATGAACTTTGGTACATTGGCTGGAGCTACATTAATAGGTGTTGTAGTCTTTGGGCCAATAATGAAGTATTTATTCAATAGCCCCGAAATGCATATATGGCACCACTCCTATGAACTACCCGAAGATAGAAGATATGGAATCAACTTTGGTTTATCTTTGGCCATTTGGGATTATATTTTTGGTACAGCCTATATTCCAAAAGACGGCCGTGACATACGGATTGGTTTTCCTGGGATTGAACAATTCCCGCAGACATTTGTAGAGCAAGTCACTTATGGTTTTGATCAACAAAAAAAACAAAACCCAGGGGCATAGGATAAATATTGGAATCTATTGGTTAATTAATTTGTCTTAGATTACAATTATCTTCCATTTTAATATAAATTTATGTTTCTATAGCAAATGTCTAGGATCAATATAAGCGGCGACCATAGATTTAGACGTACTTTAGATGGGTCTTGTTTTTGAATTGAAGGCCACGCTATTTGAACAAAAATTTCCTTTTAAAAAAACAACTATGAAGTTAATTACAGAAGAATTGATCGATAAAGTTTCATTACGAATTGCTGAAAATGATGATTCCCTAGAAAGTTTAGTCAACGACTTTGAGAAAAATCAACCCAATGTAATTGGCTTTATCCTTTCTGAAGAAGTACTCTCACTGGATAGGGAGGAACGGGAATATCTATTGTATTTATCCATGGTCGTTTGGAAAACTTACCAAGAATCGGGAAATGAATTTACGCTTATTGACCAGAAAGAATTAGGAGAAGTAGAAGATTCTAATTGGGAGGTTATTAATAATTCAAGTGCAAAAACATTTAGAGATCGGATTAGTCCATTTTTTGAAGGCTATGAGCAAGAAGATTTATTGGCATTTGTCGAAGATGCATTGGTGGAGGATGAGGACAGTTTTGTAAGCAAAGCAGGACGGGAGATAATGTTTGTCGCTCTTAAGACCATCATTGACTGTTTTAATAAGTAAGTAGTTTTCGATTCCCCGTTTCTGTTAAATTTGCCCACTATCATTGATCTTGATTTCCAGTACAATAAATAAAATACTTTACTAAAACCGCCGATGACGAAGTTCCTATAATCTGTTTGGGTTGAATAGCTTAAATAGCAACTCCAATAATTGTAGTGAACCACCCAATCATTCTTATTCCTAAACGTATTTTAGGATGGACATTGGATAACTCCAACTGTTTTATTCTGATCCAATTCCTGACTTCAAACGTGTCAAATTTCACTGGTAATACTCTGAAAATTCCAATTCCCTTAAATATTTGTTTAATTTATAAAAAACAACTCTTCTTCGAAAGCAAATAAAATTATTTTATACAATAGCTTACATATTGTTATTGATATTAAAATTGTTATACTCATCAATTGATGGATACACTACAAATTATTAACAATAAATTTTGATCTTGCTTTGTTTATATCTAGAAAATTCTTTAATATAGTTTTGACAAGATTTCGATAAGAAATGGAAATATAGTGTTTTTTTTAAATCCTGCCCGCTTATCTGCAAATCTCATTTTATAATTTGCCCTTCTACTGATAAAACATGTATTATGAACAAACTAAACCCCTTATTCCTGGTGTTAATTACACTTGGACTCATGACCCTCTGTGGACTTAACCAAACAAACGCCAATGCTGACCCAAATAGCATTAATGAATTTGCTTGTAATTTAAACATCACCTCAACCTCAGGAGGTATTCAGATTTCCGGTCTAACCGATCCTATTATTTACACAAAAATTTATAATGCTTCAGGCACACTTGTAGGTAATTGTGAAACCTATGGTGGAACACCTTGCAACGCTACTGAATTTTTCGGCAACCTTTCTGCTGGAACTTACACCGTTACGGTTCAAACTTTTACAAGCGGATGGAGCTTAATCAATGATTGCAATGTAACCGTCAATGTTTCTCAAGGTTGCCCTCCTTCCGGGACACTTTGCAATGATGGAAATCCAAATACTATTAATGATGTAGAAGATGGAAATTGTAATTGTGCAGGAACTCCAATTGGCGGTGGCAATTGCCTAATTTCATCTTCAGGAAATCAAATTATTGTAAGTGGCCTTAACGATGCCATCGTTTATCTAAGTGTTTATAATAGCTCTGGTAATTTAATGGAAAACTGTAACCCATACGGAGGTAATCCTTGTAATTCTACTGAAATATTCAGTAACCTACCTGCAGGGAATTATAACGTAACCCTACAAACCTTCAATAGTAACTGGGTGGTCAATTGTAGTCTAGACCAGATTGTAACGATAGGTCAAGGATGTCCAGCTGTTG
>CALGJW010000179.1 GCA_937930025.1 uncultured Saprospiraceae bacterium
GGGCAAGCTATCGAGGGAAGTAGCATTTTTTTAAGGCATTCCGTTTTAATACAATGGAATATTTAGCCCAAACTTTTTAAAGTTAGAATAAAATGACAGAATTTGACCACAAATACGATAATTCAGATGAGATTTCACTTAAAGTGCTGCTTACTAACGTTAAAGGTTACGTCAAGGAAATCATCAGGTCCTGGTTTTTGGTGGGACTTATGAGTTTGTTGGGTGTAGCTGCTTTCTTATATCAGCATTACGCTCATAAAATCACATATGAGTCCAATTTGAAATTTGTAGTGGAAGGCCAGTCCGGTGGAGGCAGCGGCTTAGGATCATTGTTGGGAAGTCTTGGCATGGGATCTAAAGTGAGCAAAGTAAACCCATACAAGGTAGTAGAAGTAGCACATGGTTCTGAACTCTTTTTGAAAGTTATGGGGTCAAAAGCTACCTCTGGTAAGTTAATAGCGAATGAAATTCTTGAAGTTTATGGATTGACAGAGAAATGGAGTGAAAGTAATTCGGAGTTTGACAAATTTTACTTCGATACCTTAGCTATGACTTATGGAGAAGATATTTTGAATCAGAAGGCAATCAAAAGTATACATAAGTTAGTTTGGGGTACGGACAAAAGTAGAGCTTCCGCCCTTACGAAGATTGACTTTAACGATGATACGGGTCTTTTTTATTTGGAGTCCGAAACGCTTTCGGAAGATCTAAGCATGGATCTTACCGAAACTTTTTATAAAGAAATAAAATTTTTCTTTGAAGAAGAAATGTGGCAAAGCCAAATACAGCTTGCTGCTATACTTAAGCAAAAGGCGGATTCTTTGCAGTATGCAAGAAACTATAAAGTCAGAGAGTTGGCTGAGTTTGAAAATAGAAATCGTTCCTTGGTCGGCAAAGGCTTGATTGCAGAACGATCTATTCTTACCATGGAGCAGATGGCTATAAATACAGCTTATGGCGAGGTCCTGAAGACTAGGGAGATGACTGACATAAATATGAAAGATAAAAAGCCAGTTTTCGTGGCGGTGGATACGCCCTTTCGGCCATTGACGCCAGAGGTTTCTTCATTCTTTCAAAAAGTTGTTTTAGGTATTGCCGTCGGTGCATTTTTTGCCATACTGTTTGTAATATTTAGGAAAATATATCGTGATGCAATGGCTGAATAGGAAATCCGGCAAAAGCTTTTCTTAAAAATTTGAAAATAATACAATGAATTTAGACGTAAATAATAAATCTGTTCTGATTACTGGAGGTACGGGTTCTTTGGGCAGAGCATTGACAAAAAGATTGTTCAGTGAATTTCCTAACATTAAGAAACTGGTTATTTATTCCAGAGATGAGCAAAAGCAATTTCAAATGGCTCAGGAATATCCTCTTGGAAAATACCCGCAGATTAAATTTGTAATTGGCGATGTTAGAGATAGAGACCGATTGCTTTCTGCCATGCAGGGAATTGATTATGTAATCCATGCCGCGGCTATGAAGCATGTTCATCTTGCCGAATATAATCCAACTGAATGTATAAAGACAAATATAGGTGGAGCTGAAAATGTAATCTATGCTTCTATTAATTCTAATGTAGAAAGAGTAGTTGCATTGTCTACTGACAAGGCTTGCGCACCGATCAATTTATATGGCGCTACCAAATTGACTTCTGACAAGCTTTTCGTCGCTGCGAATAATTTGAACCTTAATAGGCCGATGCAATTTTCTGTAGTTAGGTATGGAAATGTTATGGGCTCGAATGGTTCAGTAATTCCATTTTTCATTAAGAAGCGAAAAGAAGGGTTTTTGCCTATTACTGATGTGGACATGACCCGTTTCAATATCTCATTGGACGGTGGTGTTGACATGGTCTTTCACGCTTTGGGCCATGCTTGGGGAGGAGAAATTTTCGTTCCTAAGATTCCTTCTTACAAAATTATGGATGTCGCTAAATCGATTGCTCCAGACGTCGAGCATAAAGTTATTGGAATCAGACCTGGAGAGAAATTGCATGAAGAAATGATCACCAAATCCGATTCATTTTTTACCTATGATATGGGTAGGTATTATGCCATTCTACCCAGTATCCCTTCTTGGGAATTGAAGGATTTTATTGCAAAGTTTAGTGCCAAATTGGTACCTAAAGGCTTTAGTTATAATTCCGGAGAGAATAAGGAGTGGGAAACTGTCGAAAGCCTAAGGGCCCTAATTAAGGAACATGTCGACGTAAACTTTGATGTTTAAATGAACAAGATAATTGTACTTGGCGGAAAGGGAATGCTCGGGCAGATGGTTGCGAGTTATTTCAAAGAGCACACTAAGGTGACTGTGATTAATGAGCGCTATACTTTTAAAAACAAGAATGTTTTTTTCAAGACGATTAGAAATGAGGGTGAGGGAATTGTTGTGAATTGTATTGGAAAAATCAAGCAAAAAACAAACGACCTTAATGACCTGCTCTGGGTGAATACTACACTCCCACTGGATCTTCAGGCCAATCTTGGAATAAATCAATTTTTGATTCACCCTTCCACCGATTGTGTTTTTGATGGAATGTTGCCAAAAGGAAAATATCTTAAAAGTAATGTTTCGAACGCTAAGGATGAATACGGCTGGTCAAAATTTTTGGGAGAAAAAGCGCTTGAGCGCAAAGACAATACTTTAGTCATTCGTGTGAGCATCATCGGTCCAGATAATGTAGCACCAGAGCCCAAGGGCTTATTGGGTTGGTTTTTGTCGAATGCTGCGGGTGCCCAAATCAAGGGCTTTACCAATCATTTATGGAATGGAATTACGACTTTGGAATGGTGCAAGCAACTCCATCAACTCCTTGATTCAGGAGGTTATAAAAAATACGCCGGAGGACTGCTTCAGCTAGGTACAAAGGAAGTGTATACTAAGAGAGAAATGCTTGATATTTTCCAAGATTGTTACGGTACAGATTATGTTATAAGCGATTTTGCTACCGAAGTAGCCATAAATAGATGTCTACAAGCAGAAATAGTTTCTCCTTCTCTCGAAAATCAACTAAAAGAACTTTCACAAATATTGATGCCAGATTATGAGTAGCAATTTGAATAGTATGATCTTGAAGTTTCCACCGGCAAGATGGGTCTTCGAGAAAATTAGATATCGTACAAGGGGTATCTATCGCAAGAATAGTCATTTGTTTGTTGGAGAAAAAGGAATTGAAGTAGGCGGCCCAAGCAAAGTGTTTTCCAACATAGGGCCATTGCCATTTTACAATGTGATAGCAGGGTTGGATAATATTAATTTTAGTGATGACAACTTTTGGTCTTCAATTGGAGAAGGAAATAACTATGAATACCAAACGGGTAGACCCAAAGGCAAGCAAATCATCGCAGATGCGATTGACTTATCCAAGATTGAGGATGAACGATATGATTTTATGCTCTCTTCACATTGTATCGAACATTTGGCCAATCCACTTAAAGGCTTATTCGAATGGAAGAGAATAATTAAGAAAGGAGGTCATATCGCCATTATTGCGCCTGATATGCGATATACCTATGACCGCAAAAGACCGCTAACGGCATTCGAACATATTGAACAGGATTACAAACAGAACATGCAAGAGGATGATAGTACTCACTTTGCAGAGGTCATTGAATTGCACGATATGACTAATGATGGTACTGTTACAAGTTATGAGGAACATGTGGCGCGGACAAAAGATAATTTTAATACCAGAATTGTACATCATCACACTTATGATCTGGAGTTGGTGAAAAAAATGTTGGTTTATTGTGGGTTTGAAATTGTAGATGCAGAAGCATTCCGCCCCTATCATTTATTCGTGATAGCAAAAAAGAAATAGTTTTTTGATTTCGAACAAAAAATTCGCATTTAACTATTTGGCTACCTTTTGGGCGATAGTGGCAAATTATGTCTTTTTGCCCCTGTATCTAAAGCTTCTGGGCCCAGATTGGTTTGGAATATTGAGCGTAGGAGCAATTATTCAGTCAGTGTTGGTCTTATTTGATTCGGGAATCACCGCTACCCTAAAAAGAGAATTTGCAGCCAGTGCAGACAATGTATATAAGAATGAGTTACTGCATTCTTTTGAAAAAATAATCATAGGCCTGTTTTCTGCTGGGAGTTTGATCTTTGCGCTCAGCTTGCCTTTCTTTATAGCCAAGTGGCTAAATATCGAAAGCGAGATGGTGCCGACAGCTACTAGCGCTCTACGCCTG
>CALGJW010000180.1 GCA_937930025.1 uncultured Saprospiraceae bacterium
TGATTTAGGAGAAACACAATATAAAGCGCCTTCGCCTCAACCGGCGCAGCCTAAACTTCCTGCACCTCCGGTTCCACCGAGAAGAGATCTAGGTGAAACGCAGTACAAAGCACCTTCGCCACAACCTGGGACTCAGACAAAACCCAAGGCTTCTAATCCTTATGGACAAATTCCACCAGCTAGAAATCAATACGGTCAAGTCCCAGCAGAAAAGCCGGCTAATACCTCCGGTTATTCAAAGCTTCCTCCTCCGTCAAGCAGCACCGCAAATCCCAGGATATTAAATAGAACTGAAAATGTAAAGAGCGGACTAGACGGAAAAGTAAAACAAGAAATGACAAAAAATCCAAGTAGTCCATATGGTCAAATCCCAAAAGCAAATCCTTACGGATCTGTACCAAAGGAGAAGTCAAATCCCTATGGACAAATCCCGGCAGAAAAACCAGCTAACAACTCTGGCTATGGAAAGCTTCCTCCTCCGGATAACTATACACCGCCCAAAAATCAGTACGGTGCTATTCCTCCTAAGGAAAAGACCACAGGACAATATGGACAGTCTCCAAAAATAAAAACCCCTAGTCCGTATGGTCAAATTCCAGCTGAAAAACCTACTAATAATTCAGGCTATGGAAAACTTCCTCCACCGGACAACTATACGCCGCCTAAACCTAAAAGTCAATATGGAGCTGTTCCGCCAAAGAAAAAAACACCGGGACAATATGGTGCCTCCCCTAAGCAAAAGGCTACAGGAAAAACTCCGAGTAGTAAGCCAGCTACCAAACCAACAACGAAGAAACCAGCTGTCAAAAAAACAACAAGTAAAAGAAGGAACTAATTCTAAAACAACAATTTTAAATAAAACCTCATAAAATGAATACGAAAATTATAGCAACACTTTTGGTTTTCTGTTTTATAGTAATTCAGCAAGACCTATTTGCAACAGAACTCGATAGTAATACCGAGTTTTCCAAAATGACTTTAGAAGCATTTGAGTTTGTGGATCAAGCCGATCCCCGAGATGCTCCTCCAGTTCCTCCCAGAAAAGATCTGGGCGAAACTAAATGGAAAGCGCCTTCGCCTCAACCTGCACCTCCTGTTCCTCCAAGAAAAGACCTTGGCGAAACAAAATGGAAAGCGCCTTCGCCTCAACCTGGTGCCGCTCCAAAAGCGAACCAAAACCAAGGTGTAAAACCTGCACCAGGCAATAATAAGGTAATTTATGGCTCAGCACCTAAACTGGATGGCCCTTCAACGGCTCCCAAAAAAAGCCAATATGGTGTTACCCCAGGACCGGCAAAAACAAATCAGATTGGAAAATTACCTAGTAATCCTAAAAGTCAATATGGTCCAGCTCCTGGAACTCCTGCAGCGAATGCCAACAAAACTACCCCTATTAAATATGGCAAACTTCCTGCTGACAAAAAAAGTCAATATGGTGTAACTCCTGGTCCTGCGAAGACGAATCAAATTGGAAAACTACCTACTAGTAATCCTAAAAGTCAATATGGTCCAGCTCCTGGAACTCCTGCGGCTAAAGCTCAAGGTATATCACCAGGAGGCCCGGCGTACAGACCAATCAGTGCTCCCAAACAAAATCCTAAAACTTTGAATAAAACTCCCAAAGTGAAGAGTGGGTTAAATGGGAATACTAAAAGAACACCGGCAGCAAAACCTGCTACAAAGCCAAAGGTTCAATCAAAACCACCTGCGAAAAGGGCACCCGCCAAAGGTGGGAAACGCCAATAGATTCTGAATTAAAAAAAATGAATATGGGAGCCGAAGAAATTCGGCTCTTTTTTTATCTAAATACTACCATCTAGACTTCTACGAATTAATTCTCCTTTACTATTGATATGCAGCATTCGATAAATTTTCTTGATATGGTCTCTTACAGTATCAATAGAGATTGACAATTTATCGGCGACCATTTTATAACTCAAACCCTCCACAATGCTATCTACGATTTCTTGTTGTCTTTGGGTCAACATAGTTTCCTTTACAATTTTTGGTTTGGGAGAAAAATGTTGTACTACTTTTCTTGCGATAGAAGGCGACATGTAAGAACCTCCTCTATAAACGGTAAAAAGTGCTTCCGTTAATTTTGAAAGTGAAGTTCGCTTAGTGATATACGAACAGGCGCCATTGCAAAGTGCATTGAATATTTTCTCTTCTTCTTCATAAGTGGTAAACATAACCACATCTGCATCTGGAAATTTTTTCTTAACGATAGGGATACCTTCAATTCCTGACATTCCAGGAAGTCCGACATCCAGCAAAACCATATTGACATCGGTAGGCTTAAAGTTATCAAAGTTATCTCTAAAAGACTCAACGGAAGTAACGGAAGACTTGAGATTAATTGCCTTATTCATTTGAAATAATGATTCCAAACTTTCTTTGATGACGGGATCATCTTCTACAATTGCGAGATTTATTTGTTCCATATATCTATGTCAATGAAGGTGATTTCAAAATTACTTCAAAACCTTTCTCTCTTTTTATATCCAGATTTCCATTAATGTGTTCTGCTCGCATTTTCATATTACTAGTCCCTAATCCAGAAGTCTTGTAGGTTTTTTCAGTTTTCAAGCCATCATTTTGGATAGACATTGTAAAGAAATCTTTTGCGTTTTCCAGTTCTATAACGACTATACTAGGGTCAGCATGTTTGATAATATTCGTTAAAGCTTCCTTAAAAATCAAGTATACGTTCTGCCGAATATTGGGTAAAATAAATTTCCCTTCGTCAATTCCTTTAAAATTAAGGGAATATGGGATTTCTGCTTGTACTAAAGTTTCTTCAGCAAATTCTCGCATTCTATCTAAAAGATCTGAAAATTTGTCTTTACGCGCATCCATAGCCCATACGGCATCACGCATTCTGGACATGGCAGATCTGCCTAGATTGCTAATTTTTTGTACTCGGGGCTGATCGGCTTCGGGAAGAGACATTTGCAAAAGTTCGGCTTGCATGGATAAGCCCGAAAGCAAAGATCCCACATCATCATGCAGGTCACTGGAAATTTTTGTTCGAAGCGATTCGATTTGTTTTGTTCGCTTAACTTTATTTTGTTGTTGAAAAAATCCAATTGCTCCGATAGCCCCAGCTAATAAAAGTAAAATTCCAGCAATGAATTTATTCCTGCTATTTATTGCCTGTTCTTTTTGAATCTCTTTTTCTTTCTGAAGAATTACTATCTCTTTTTCCTTTTCTGTGGTTTCATATTTTGTGGTCCATTCTGCTATAGAAGCAGCGCGTTGATTTTCAAAAAGACTATCTCTGTAACTAATATACTGTCTACTGACTTCAGCTTCTTTCGCATAATTCTTTTTTCTATTGTAAAAATTGATCAATCCAACAAAAGATGGAGTCATATTCTCTACGGCATCGATTTCTTTTGCAATTGCGGTTCCTCTTAATAACAAGGATTCAATTTTTTCATCCGAATATCTAGAATTAGTGCTTATATCATTTCCTTCCTGAGTCAATTTTTGAATTTCTGTAAAACATGCAGCGATTTGAACCAGACATAAACTAATATAATTTTTGCGGTTATTCTTTTCAGCCATGACCAAACAGTCTTCATATTTTTCAAGTGCATTGCCATAATCCTTAAGTTCAAAATAATCCTCGGCTAGGTAAGCAGTACCTTCAATAACACCTTGTTCAAAGTTCAATGCTTCCGAATCTCTAATGCATTGCTTATGGAGCTCAATAGCTTTTGGTATATTCCCCAAGGCTCGACTTACAATTCCTAATTTTAAAAAGTTATGAACAAGAAGAAATTTATACTCTATTTCCTTGGCAATCTTATTAGATTTCTCAAAGTCTATCTTAGCTAATTTATAATCTTCTAAATCTATTCGGACAGCACCGATATTGTGATGACTAATCGCTATGCCCCGCGCATATCCTAATTCTTGTTTTATGTTCAAAGAGGTGATATACATTTCCAAAGCCTTTTCTAAATTACCTTCTACATGATAAATGTTTCCAAGATTATTATATGTTCCAGACTGCCCCCGTTTATTGCCAGTGATTTGATTCAATTCCAATGCCTTTTGGTAATAAATTCTGGCGCTATCATATTTCGATTGTTTTCTAAACAATCTTCCATAATCACTTAAAATTTTAGAATTCAGTTCTGCAAACTTTTCATCCTCTACTAATTTGATCGCTTCTATGTAAAGGGATTTAGCCTTATTGTAATCTCCCTTATCTCTATAATGATTAGCTAGAATATTTTTAACTCCGGCCAATTCAACATTTTTATTTTCTAAAGACTGATAAATCTCTTGAGATCTTTTAATCAATGTGACAGCCTTTTCAAATTCAACAGTTTCAAGTTGTAATCTGCCTTGAAGAAAAAGGGCTTTCGCAACACCGGACAAATTGTTCAAGCCGATCATCTCCTCCTCGTATTTTCCATAAAAGGAAAGGGCTTTTTCAACTTGTCCTGCATTAAAATATTTATCCCCACAAATAATATAAATCGAGTCTAATAAATTAATATCATTCTCATCTCTGGCTATCTGGAAAGCTGTATTTTTATAATTATCAAATTCAAGGGATGGTTTTAGATCTTTATGATTTAAGATTTGTAGAAGAATTTGACCTTTTTTTTGGAGATTTGTTTCGTCTTTTAAAGACTGGCTTAAGGAATCGATTAGATGGTTTGCAAAGAGAAAATTTGCAAAGAGTATTAATAGGACTAAGAAAATCCATGGTTTTTTGACATTAAACATTGCAACGCATCTTTTTCCAGCAATGGAATTAATAGTATATTTCTATCAATTCAGTATGGTTTTTTTGCTAGAGTTATTCACGATTCTTGTCTATTTTTAATAGCCAGAATCATAAAACTAGAGAAAAAATAGCCAAAATTGGTGGAAAACTAGTATTACGAGTAGAGAATAGGGTATTTCTACCTTAAGCAATTTTCATCGCTTTTAACTTTTACCAATGCAAGTTTAATTAAAACAAATTTATTACATTTTTTGAATGAATCTCGAAATTAATCCAATATCTGTCTTTGCCACTAATAAATAATGGCCCGAAGAAAGTTGAGATAAATCTAGTAATATATTGCCATTGTTTTTTTCTACAAAAAAATCAGATTTCAACCCAAGTGTATTGAATAATTCCAAAGATTGGATTTCAATATCAGTTTTTATACTTAAAAAGTGATTAGTTGGATTTGGAAAAAATTGGATTTGGCTATCGATGAAGGATGATACTCTGGTTGATATTTCTAAAGTTTGATCTGCAGTCCGTAAGGTCAATTCTGGAAGATTATAATTTTTGGCTTCACAATAATAGATTCCCATGTCTGAAACTTGCAAATCTGTAATTGAAAAATCTGGATCCGTAGCTCCCGCAATTGCTTCGTCATTATGATACCATTGGTAGGTAGTAATTGTACCACTTGTGGGACAGGTTAATTGAAAATTTTCTCCAACCGACAAAGAATATGTTTGTGGTTCGTTCAATGCTTGTTGTGGAGCATACACAAAATTCACATCATCAGATACATCCACTGCTTCTAAATCGTCGAAGTCCAATTTATTCCCATCTACATGGAAATGATTCAGTCTAGTTCCGAAACCTGACCAGTTCTTTAATCCTGTGATATTATTATTGGGAATATTGACATTAAGAATCCATTCTTTATCAAAATTATTAGCGTCTAATTCTCCTGTTAATTTACTATCCGCAAATTTAAAAGCGTAAACCTTATCATTGTATTCCATAGTTCCGACATCTCCCGTGAAATTATTTCCATCCAAATTTATAATTCCCATTTGGTCTCCAATGTTTTCAAAATGAAAAGCTCCACCCAATCCGCAATTTTTTAGGTTAATCTGTATGAAACCATCAAGTGGAAAACAATCGGGAAGTTCTCCGCCCAGCGAATTATTATCGAAAGTGAAGGCTTGCATTGTAGATGCATTACATAATGAATTAGGGATAGATCCTGTAAAACCCAAGTCCGCAAGAAGTAAAAATTTTATAGCTGAAAAATTTCCAAAAAATTCTGGAATAGTTGTATTCGTTATATCAACTCCGCCTAAAGTAAACCTCGTTAATGGGAGATCCGCAATGCAGGCTGGAATGGTAAGTTCCCCATCAACCGAAATTAAACTTAATTGCTTTAAGTTATTCATTGGGCAAAAAATATCGATGTCTTCGACCTCCGTTGAAGCGCTAGTGATAAATAAATCTTCTAGTAAATTCAATTGTTGAATATCTTCATCCACATTCCACACTACTTGACCTTCCCGAAAAGTAAATTTTTTCAGCCCAGTCAAATTGTAAATATCATCGGGCAAAGTATTTTTCAATCCTTTGCTAAAAAGTTTTAGTTCGGTAACCCGTCCGTTTTGAACTTTGACATCTTCCCATTCTGAAAGTGGAGCATTCAGCCAATTATCAGCAGTTTGCCAATTGGGGCCATCACAGGTATTGTAGATATTGACTAGCGCAAGTGAATCTGCCGTTAAATCTTGGGCTAAAGTGGCTTGAATACAAAAGAATAAAACAAATATTGGGGTAATAATCTTTCTCATATCACAAACCTAGGCAAGATAGCTATTGGTTTCATCACCTTTTTGGGTGATATTTTAGCCGATAAATGTTAATCCAATGTTTGAATTAGAAAAATTAAAGCGGTGAGAAGCTTAGAAAAAGGGCAAAAAAAAATTCCAGCCCGTCAGCTAGTAATTAAACTTTGCTGACTGCTGAAATTTTGTTGGGCTTAAGGCCTGGAATAAATTCCAGTTGTTTTGGGTTTTGACTGGCGTGTCTACCTGTTTATTTGTTTGGAGATTCTCTTTCAAGAATCATTTTTGTGTTTAGAGGCGTATTTCTAAATACAATACAAAGATGCGTCAACTTTCGTCTTATAATAAGAGGTGTTCAACGTAAATGTACTAAGTGATAGAACTTAGATTAGGTTACAACCAGCGATTTTGAGTAAAAAACACAGTGATTCTGGGTTAAAAGCTGTCAATAGCCTTAAAGGAGCTTGTTTTCGTAGGCGTAGTTTGTGAGGGCCGCAGCATTATGTAAATCCAATTTTGTCATCATATTTCGTCGATGAGTGTCCACGGTTCTATGGCTGATAAAAAGCAATTTGCCAATTTCAACGTTAGTATGGCCTTTGGCCACCAATTTTAGTACATCAAGCTCTCTTTCTGATAATGATACTTTGTTGGCCAAATCCGACTTTTTTGACTCATCAAATTGAAAGAGCTTTAAGGAAATGGATTTATTTAGGTAGGTACCGCCGTCAGTAACTGTGTTTATTGCATTGACTAATTCATCTTTCTTACAACTTTTGAGAAGGTAACCACTTGCGCCATTTTTCATCATGTGATGTACATATTGCTCATCATCATGCGAGGAAAGAACAAGAACGGGAATATTGGAAAAGTCTACTTTTAGTTTTTTCATCAAAACCAATCCATCCATATCGGGCATATCAATATCCAACAAAATGACATTGACATCAATTTCTGGCAATTGAGCCAAAACCTCGTTTCCGTTTCCAGCTTCAGCCACCACCATAAACCCTTCTTCGTTTTCCAATAGGATTCTTATTCCCTCTCGAAATACATGGTGGTCGTCTGCTAAGAATATATTTACTTTTTTATTTCCCATAATTTGTTAGATAGGTATTTCAATAATTGTGGTGGTCCCTCTGTCGAAGGCGGAGTCAACATCTACAGTTCCTGATAATGACTCCACTCGAGAAAGTATGCTTTTCATACCATAACCATCATTACTTAAATTTTCTTTATTGAAGTCGAATCCAACTCCATTATCTGAAACCATTAGGATCAATGTGTCAACATGTTTAATTAGCTGAACATCAACCTCTGAAGCTTTAGAATGTTTTAAAATATTGTTTATTACTTCTTGAGTAATTCTAAATAGATGCAATTCAATTTTAAATTCAACCCTATCCTTCATATCATGAATATGTAAATTAATATTCATTTTTTCCATCCCACGAACTTGGTTTACTAATTGTTCAAGCCCTTTTGCCAAGCCAAAATTTTTCAATACCGCAGGGCTTAGATTTCTAGATATTTCTCTAATACCTTCAATAGCATCTTGTAAAATTGAAATAGTATTGGTTAGCTTTCCTGAGTGTTTTTCATCCTGAAAGTTTTCATCCTCTACAACCGATTCAACATTTAAGCTCGCCAAAGACAGCAATGGATTTATGCTATCATGTAATTCACCTGCCAATCGTTCACGCTCACTTTCTTGTCCTTGCAACACTCCTTCTACCTGTTGTTGTAAGTTTTCGAATTTTTTAATATTTGTAACATCTTGATTAATACCAACCAGTTTCGAAAAAAGTCCATTTTCATTTTTTACTGGAGGGCTAATAGACGCATAAATATTCTTCACTTTTCCTTCAGGAGTGACAATTCTAAAATTAAAAGGTTCGGGAATTTTTTGCTTTAGGAGGCCCTTCATAATATTTTCAGTATACTCTAAATCATCTGGATGAAAACAGTTCATCACATCATCCAAGGTTAAAAAAGAACCTAAAGGTTTTCCATAAAGGTTATAAAATTCTTTTGAGCATACTACTCCATTAGTTTCGAGATCCCATTCCCAATAGCCAATCTTGGCAATTTTCTGAGCCACCTTTAATCTTGACTCACTAATTGACAAGTCCTTTGTTCTTTCAAGTACTTTTTGCTCTAGTTGACTTGAATATTCTCGAATCTTTTGCTCCTTTTCCTTTAATAATTTCTCGTTTTTCTTTAGTTCGGTGATATCAATAAAAGAAACCAGCACTACTTCGAAAGTATCTTTGTATTGTGGTGGAATTTTTAGTTTTAAATACAATTTTTTCAAATCACCTTTAGGAGCAATAATATCCACTTCTCCTTCGAACTCTAATTCTCCCTCAGCTAGTGCGATCAATTCATTTGTGAACAACTCCCAAGAATCGTCGACAAACCATTTGGCTAAATTTTGAATCAAGTCATCTTTTGATTTTACCTCATAATATTCCAAACTTGTTTTATTCATTTGAATGAATTCAACAGTTTCTGCTAGTCGCTTTACTTCCTTTTGGTTTTCTTTAAAATATTTTTTAAAATCCGTTATTCCCTCTGCCTTTAATCTATCTATGTTTGATTTAATTTCAGAAAAATTTTCTTCCCAAATCAATATTGGAGAATAATCAAAAAGAATTTGGGACTTTTCCTCACTCGCGATGAGTTGTTCTTTTATTCGTTCTTGATCAGTAATATCTTGAGAAACGCAGATGATTTTTACAACAGATCCTTGCTCATTTAAAATAGATTGAGCTTCAGTGGAGATCCACTTGGTTTTATTCTCGCTTGTCACAACATTGAAAACGCCATTCCATTCCTTGCCATTTACAATTGTACTTTCAAATTGCTTTATAAGTCTTGCTCGATCTTTTTCTGGAAAGAATTTAATCAGTTGGTCAAATCGGATAATTTTTTCGCCATTAGGCAGGCCAAAAATTGATCTGGCAATTTCATCGAGATAAACTCGGTCCTTCAACAAATCTATTTGCCAGATTCCTAATTTTGCCAACTGAATAGAAGCCTTTAATAATTTGGATTGTTCTTGAAGTAATTCATCGATGCTAAGATTTTGCACCGCTGATATCCTAAGTTGTTCTGCAAAACTTTCTGCCTCAAGTTTGATTTTTTTTTCGTTTGTTATATCCTTGAGGGTAAC
>CALGJW010000181.1 GCA_937930025.1 uncultured Saprospiraceae bacterium
ATTTCAAAGAGGCTTTTTCAGTCGTATCTTGAAAATAAAATGACCTATCTGAAGCTCCATGTTGAATTATTAAAATTATTGGTTTTAGGTTTATTTCTATTGCTGTTTCTAGCAGTCTATTCGGCTTACAATTCTGCGGAAAATTCATCTGAACCGCAGGCTGTTCTAATTGACAATCCATCCAACAAATTTTCTGAATCTGCTAAAATCGGAAAGACTTTATTTATCAGTAATTGCGCGACTTGTCACAATAAAAATATGGTGGATCAACTCACAGGACCAGCTCTAGTAAATGCAACCGAAGATTGGGCAGCTTATCCGAAAGAGGATCTTTATCGTTGGATTAATAATCCAGCCAAATTAGCATCGGAAGGACATCCCAGAGCGGTCCAATTATTAAATGAATGGAAGCCTACGGTAATGACTTCTTTTCCAAATTTGACAAGGCCCGAGATCGATGCGATTTTTACTTATGTTGATGAGGTAGTTTGGAATAATTAATTGTCTGATCTTCGAAAACTAAGTTTTCGTTTGTTTAGCTATGATTGCGTTGCAGGCTACATCAAGCATGTCAAAAACATCATCAAACCCATTTGGTCCGCCGTAATAAGGATCCGGCACTCTACGGTTTTCATTTGGGAAAGCCATGTTCATAATCATCATCACTTTTTGCTTATGATCTTCAGACTGTGCCAACTTAATCACGTTATAATAATTCTCGGCGTCCATTACATAGATCAAATCAAAGGATTCAAAATCGTTTGTGGTAAATTGCCGAGCACGTTGGTTCGTTATATCAATCCCATTTTTTTTCGCAACAGCTTGAGATCTTGGATCAGGCAATTCTCCAGCATGCCAAGCTCCCGTTCCTGCCGAATCCACTTCCCAATCCAAATCACCGGAATTTACTTTATGCTGTAGTATCCCCTCCGCCAATGGAGACCGACATATATTTCCTAAGCAAACCATTAGTACGCGCATGAAAAATATTTTTACAAAGATACGGAATCTCATATCCATTCGGCCTACTCCCAAATAAATAGTATTCTTGTGCATGGAAACATGGGAGGCAATAGATCAGGAAATCATCAAATTGAAGGCCAGTTTGGCTTTAGAGAAAAAAGAAGATTACGATCGTTATCAAAGCGAACTGGCCAAGGCTAACCAAAAGCAAAAGGTAGAAAAGGGAGTGAGTTGGCATCCTTGTCAATTGTCCAAAAAGGGATTTACTTTAGGTAATAGAGCGTTCATAGTTATTCACCGAAGTAAATCGAACGAAGGACCTCATAGACTTCGAGCTGGAGGGCCAGTGGACGTTTTTCTTTCTGGAAAGGCGAATGAACCAAAAAATAGAAATGCTGTAAACGGAGTGATTCATTTTGTAAATCGAAACAAAATGAAGGTGATATTAAACATGGAAGAATTTCCATTTTGGATCGATGACGGAGATATCTCAGTAGAACTCCAGTTCGATGAGCGTACCTACCGAGAAATGGATAAGGCATTGAATACACTAGCAAAAGCATCTACTGGGAGATTAAAGGAACTCAAAGGTGTTTGTTTCGGAAAAATTCCTCCAGCTTTTGGAAGTAGTCCCGAATTTTCTGTGGAGGAATTAAACGAGTCTCAAGAGGCAGCCGTTAAACATATTCTCAGCGCTAAGGATGTAGCCTTGGTTCATGGGCCTCCAGGAACCGGCAAAACAACCACGTTGGTTAAAGCCATTGCCGAATTAGCAAAAATTGAAAAACAGGTTTTAGTATGCGCCTCAAGTAATGCAGCCGTGGATTTATTGTCAGAGCGTTGTTCCAATGCTGGGCTAAATGTGGTGCGCATCGGAAATATCTCCAGGGTAGATGAATCTATTTTATCCATTACACTAGAATCCAGATTAGCAGAACATCCCGAAAATAAAAACATAAAGAAAGTCAGACAACAAGCAGAAGAGATTCGTCGCAAGACTCGGAAATTTAAAAAATGGAATCAAAGAGAAGCGCGACAAGACAATATTGCTGCACTGAAAGAAGCCAGAGATTTAGAATCTTGGGCAAGACAATTAGAAGATCGACTCTTGGAAGAAGTCTTATTTCAAGCCGACGTAATTGCATGTACATTTGTAAACGCCACGCATTCTAGTTTAAGAAAAATTGAGTTTAATACCGTGGTCATCGATGAGGCTGGCCAAGCACTTGAACCAGCAACTTGGATCCCAATCATCAATGCAAATAAAGTGGTTTTGGCGGGAGATCCTTTTCAGTTACCGCCAACGGTAAAATCTTCAGAGGCAAAAAAAGCAGGACTGGAAGTTACTTTACTGGAACGACTGATCAAGCGTTTTGATCAACAAGCATTTTTGAATACGCAATATCGCATGCATAGTGATATCATGAATTTTTCAAATCGCCAGTTTTACAATAATGATTTAAAAGCAGCCGATTTAGTTGCCAACTGGAAGCTTTCAAATTATGCTGGGAAGTCTGTGGTGTACATTGATACTGCGGGTTGTGGTTTTGATGAAAAAACAAATGAGAAATCTTTAAGTCGATATAATGATGGAGAATTTTTTATCCTTCAAGAACATTTCCTAGAATTTTCGAAAACGCAAGCAATAGAATCTATGCCTTCTATTGGAATCATTTCACCGTATAGGGAGCAAGTGATTTTTATGGAAGAAAAAATTGGCGAGGAAGAAGCCTTCACCCCATTTCTAGATAATCTTACTATTAAAACGATTGATGGTTTCCAAGGTCAAGAACGCGATGTCATCTATATTTCTTTGGTGCGAAGTAATCCAACTGCTGAAATAGGATTTTTGAAAGACTATCGTAGAATGAATGTAGCGATGACACGTGCAAAAAAATTATTGATAGTGATTGGAGATTCCGCGACTATTGGTGCAGATAAATTTTATTTGGATTTCTTAAACTACGTAGAGGAAAATGGGGAGTATAGAACTGGGTGGGAATTTATGTCATAACCAATTACGAATGTCGAATTACGAGTGTCGAATTCGAATACCGGCGAGCCGTATAGCGTGAGTAAAATTTATTTTGAATCTCGATTTATTGGTAATAAATGATCTTTTGAATCGCGAGAACATTTAAGAATGTCGGGTTGCAGGGAATTTATGTCGTCAAAAAAACAAGCATTAGCCAACCAAGGTTAACTAATGCTTGAAAGCTGAGCTGATTTAATTTATGTTTGCCCATTCAATTTATACAAGGGCTATTCCATTTCTTTATTGAATTCACGAACTACAGTTAAAATAAGTTCTGGGTTTTCATTTTCGATTTGACCTTTGATGAAATTACCCAAACCTTTCCCCTCTTTTCGCTTCATATTTCCATAGTCTCCATTTGCAAATTTCGTAGAAACTGTTTCAGCATCGGCTATCCATTTAGTTATATCCACACTATGCATGCTTTTGACTTTTCCATCTGATTGCTTCATGAGAAAGTACTCAGGGTTATCTCGAATATCAGCATAAATTTCTTGAAAACTTACACCAGAAGCTACTGAAGGAGGATAAGCATAAGCTTTATAAACATTAATCTCTCCCTCTTCCAATCTTTCGATCATAGCCATTTTCGGTAAGGCACCAAGCGTAGATCCATGGTCTCCTCGACCGGCTATCATCACTTTTTTCGTTTCAAAATATCGACCGTTAAATTCATACCCCTCCAGTTCAGATGCCTTATACTTTGTCTTGTCCTTGTTCTTAATCTTTTTTGCGCCCCTGAAAGATTCATCCCATACGGCAATCATTTTTTGGATTTGCCAAGGACTCCTTTCGCTGGCATTCATCAAACCTTCTACTTTAGAGCCATCTTTCAAAGTAACGACTACATCAACTATGTTGGCTTGAGCCCAGGTAGTGGAGCAAAGAAAGGCAAATAAAATTGTTGTTAAAAATGTCTGTTTCATGTCTATTTGAATTTTTAATTTAGATGACGAACTTTATAATATTCCTCCAAATAATTCTAACGAACTACTGTTAAAGTTAAAAATTAAAAGGTTTAACGAATAGGCAAAAACCCCAAATCTCCCGATATTCAGCAACAGAGTAGCGACTAACAAAGACCAATGCTCTAGTAGCTAAAAATTATTTTTCCTGCTATAAAATGCCCATAAATACTAAACAAACAAAAGGAATCCAATCCTTTTTGAACGTATAGAACAATTTTAATATATCTTCCTAATGCAACCTCAACCTTCCCATCCCCATCTTTAAGTCAAACAAATGCAAATTTGAAATGATGTGTAAACAAAAATTTATGCTAAACCAATAGCACACATCGAACACCAAAAAACTAACCTGAATTTAAATATATAAATGAAGTCTTTTGGGCTTCGAATTTTTAAAACTTTCTATTGCGCATGCAATAGACCTAAAATCATTTTACCATGAAATACCTTTTGAGAATTGCCATCGTGGCTTGTTTAGGATTATTTTGTTCCGTAGCTGGAAACGCGCAAGCTGCAGATGTTGTAGTGGCTAAAAAAACTACTGAGTTGGCTAAAAACTTAGACTTATCTGTGGATCAAACAGCTAAAGTCGAAAAAGTATTTGCGAGCTACAAAGAGAAGCAAAATGCAATCGAAAAAATTAGTCCCAATGCAGAAGAAAACGATGATAAATTAACAGCTTTGGATGCATCGTTAATGAAAGAGCTTTCGGCAATATTGACTCCGGAGCAACTGGAAAAATGGAAATCCATGCAACCACAAGGTTAAAAATTTCGCCTTAATTAAGAGTGCTCCCCAGAACCAAACTTATTGAATTTTGGGCTGCCCTACAACAAGTTACAACCCTCTAACCACTATTAAATTGCTAAAATCCTTACTCTTCTGCTTTGTCGGCCTAGGTCTATTTTTCTTAGCTTTCTTAGCCGCTTATTTTACCCGAACAAAAAGGAAAGGAAGATAAACCGAATAAAGAAATAGGATCAGCGATTGGTAGATTGATGACCCGTAGTTCTCGCAAGAGGCGCTACGGGTTATCTTTTTTTTGCGCTAATTTGAATAATTTTCACTATTAAGGGAACGGCGCTTATTTTTAGGGGTAGTAAACAGTAAATCAATTGCTTTTCGATTATGAAAAAATTTGCCATTGCCTGCCTTAGCCTCCTATTTTTTTCCTTATCAATAAATGCCCAAAAAGCAGAACCCATCGTGGGCATGACTAAAGCTCAGCGCTCAGGGGAATATTACAAGACCCAAGCTGCTGCTTGGAAGACCATCGCCGCATCCAAAAAGACAGATGGTAACGCTTGGATGAACTACTACGATGCCGCTCGCTACAGTAATATGTTTAACAAAGGTGAAGACAATGATTTGAAAAAAATCGTCGCTGCAATAAATCAAAATATTCCAAACAGTTTCGAGGCGAACTACCTTACCTTTGCATTAAACCCTTGGGAAAAAAAATCTTTTCAATACCTAGAAAAAGCATATGCAATTCAGCCAGAAAATCCAAGAACCTACCAAGCCTTCATCAACACCTATTTGATTGCAGACGACAATTCAAAGTACAATGAGTTTTGCAAGAAGCATTATTATAGCGTTGATAATTCCCCTGGATTACTTAGCTGGAATTACAATGCCTTAGTTAATTTAGAACCCAATGCTATATTATTTACGGAGGGTGATAACGACACTTACCCGGCATGGATAATTCAAGAAGCCAAAGGATTCAGAAAGGATGTATTCGTTATTAATACCAATCTTTTCATGGATGATAACTATAGAAATTTAATTTTGTCCAAATTAAAAACACCTAAGTTCACTTCCAGCGTTGAACAACTCGGCCTTTTAGCCTACCGCCAAGCTATCATCGATCACATATTAAAACATTCCAATAGACCTGTTTATTTTGGAATTGGAACTCGTAAAAACATGAGAGATAAATATGTGGACAATTTACATTTAGTTGGTTTAAGTTTTAAACATACCGCGGACAACTTTGACCACATTGCTATTCTTAGAAAAAGTTATGAAAATGATTTTTTACTCGACTATATAAAAATGCCTATGTTGGAAGATCCGCACCAAGTTGAATTGGATCGTTATTCCAGGTCTTATCTCCCGAGTCTAATCAAATTATATGAACATTATAAACAAAGCGGAGAATTGCTCAAGGCTGGCACCATAAAAGAATTAACCTTGCTCATTGGAGAAAAAAGCAATACGCTTGAAGAAACCAAAAAGACTTTGGCGAAATACTAAATGAGTGCTGCAAGTAAAAAATATCTAACGTTTAGTGATGAAGCACTTATGATGCGAATTTGTCGTAAAGATGAATTCGCATTTCGCGTGCTTTATGATCGCTATGCTAAAAAGTTACAACGGTATTTTTTTCGCATGCTCTATCAAGATATAGAAATAGCCAACGACCAAACGCAAGAATTATTTATTAAAGTTTATCAAAAGGCAACGCTCTTTGACTCTTCGCAAACTTTTTCCACTTGGTTGTATTCCATTGCGAATAATCAATGTAAAAATTATTATCGCAGTCAATCTAGAAAACCGGAATCTGTAAGCCTAGAGGAAGATTTAGCTATTTTTTCTTTTCCCGAAATAGAGGAGCAAAGCAAAAACATGGCTGTGTTTCAAAAGGCATTAAACCAGGCATTGCATCAACTCCCGGAATCCCAGCGGAATTTATTTGTCTTAAGATATCAAGAGGCATTTACCATTCAGGAAATTGCTGAGATCACTGCAACTGCAGAAGGCACCATTAAGTCCGGCCTGCATCGCATACTAAAAAAATTATCAAAGGCATTAGCGCCTTTTCATCCAAAAAATATTGAATCATGAATCATTCCGAAGCATTCAATCGACTGGAACATTTATTAATTCATAAGTCATTCGACAACTTAGATGCGCAAGAAAAATCTTGGGTACTTTCCGAATTGACCGAAATGGAATACAGACATCAGCGTCAACTCATTCAGTCCACCA
>CALGJW010000182.1 GCA_937930025.1 uncultured Saprospiraceae bacterium
AGTATTTCATTTCATTATTTCTAGTAGCAGCATACTTAGCGGACAAAATCCGATAGAAATAGATCCATTTAAATATGAACCTTTTCAGTTCAAAAATAGCTGGTTAATTGCAAACGACATTTCGAAGATTGTAGTAAAGACTCCTATTGAAAAATATGGCTGGCGTTTAAAAAATATTGACATTTTTGATTTTAATTCAGAAGGCAAAATAACTCAATTTCAAAATAGGGATGCCGGAAGCAAGGAAATTGAAATAAAAGATAATGGATTCCTGACTTATGTGAAGTATAGTTATAATAAAACTGATTCTTGTATAACAAGTAGAAAATTCAGATACAAGCAATTCACTTCTTCAAGTGAAGTACAATATGGAGAATCCGGATGCATTGAGCTAAGAAAATTCAACTTAAAAAATGGATTGCTGGAATATCTTGAAAATCGACAAGGTAAATTCAAAGTTGAATACGATCAAATGGAATTTGTCAATGCAAAGGATGAAATCGGCGATATTATTATTGAATTGATAAAAGAAACAAAGAAAAAAAGCTGGTTGGTTTACTATGATGAAAATGGAGATGTAAGAAAGGAAATCTTGTTTCATTATGATAAAAGAAGAAGAATTACTAGGATTGATGTTAATGACAAAACTGGTTATTTGATAAAATACAACCGCTTGAATTTCATTTACGAGGTAGAAGAAGTGAATTATGCAGAACGCAAATCTAAACTCTACGAATATTTCTACTACTAAATAGTACAATATTCGTCAACCTGCAAAAACACAAATTAAAAGCCTAATCTTGAAATGCCAAAACATTGATCCTGGCAGAAGGAACTAAAATAACAGTAGAAGGCACAAAAGTGATTAGATACTTCATGAAGGCGGTAGCTCCCTATGAACAATTTCATTTAAACAACTGAACCACAACGAATTACATTTAACTACAAAAATCTATTCAACCTTTTCTATAATTAACTCACGCTTCTCCGTATCTTCAACCTGCTTTAAAAATAGAACCCAACAGTATCTCAAAAACTTAAGGACATTGGCCATAATTATTGGCAATCTTTAAGCGTTAAAACCTTTCTATTTCTAGCAGCAAATCGCAGATCCTCATTCGACCAACGGAGAACCTTAGGAAACAATTAACAGGTAAAAGTAATTCGCTAAAATTAATTTAATGGACGCACTCCGGAGTCTATTGCTGCTAACAGTTTGCGCTGTAGCAATATCCTTCTCACTTCCTCCGAAAGAAATTGGAAATAAAACCAGGTGTTCTGATTTTATGCTAGAGGATTGTGCCAATGGGATAGATGATGACGACGATGGATTGATCGATTGTTTTGACCCTGATTGCGATTGTAACGATGCATGTTTGACGAACTATTATTCAGGATGTCCGATAGATTGCGAATTTGTTCCAGCCTGCGAATCATTTGAAATAGGAACCTTTTGGGAGAGTGAAGCGAATGTGGGGAACTATCCAGTTTTAGTCGCGGGCGATATTGACAATGATGCAATGCCAGAGGTCATTACCTGCAGAATTGGCAGCAATAACATAGCTATATTGGATGGTGCAACAGGCACTACAGAATTGGAAATATCAGTACCCTCAGATTTGGCAGGAGGAATGGCACCAGCCATTGGAGATATTGATTTAGACGGTTTTGGAGAAATAGTTGTAGTTGGGAAAGATCGTCACATTTACTGTTATGAACACAATGGAGATTTAAAATATGTCAGCGCTGATACCGTAGGATATGCCAGAGGTTACGAATGGTCAATTGTAAATTTGGCAGATGTAAACTACGATGGCTCTGCAGAAATTATCATTGGCAATCAAGTCTACGATGCTAATACAGGAAACTTGCTAGCCTCCGGAGGCGAAGGGCTTTCAAAAGGATCACATCCCGCCAGAGATTCGTGGCACAAATATTCCTTTCCTTCTCCTATTATTGCTGATGTGCTCCCAGATAGTTATTGTGCAAATTGCCAAGGTTTAGAAATCATTGCAGGGAATCAAGTGCTCTCTGTTAACCTTGGTACGGGTATAATACAATTAGAAAATCAGGTTAACGGGAATTACAAAGACGGTTATACAGGTATTGCAGACATGGATAATGATGGGGACTTGGATGCCATTGTACAAGGAAAGCTTGACACACAAAACGTGCTATACGTTTGGGATATTCAGACAGCTGAGGTGCTTCGAAGTTTTACTTTATTAACGAATGACTCTGGCGGTGCAGCCAGACCCAATATTGCAGATTTGGATGGGGATGGAGAATTAGAAGTAAGCTTTTGCGGCCGTACTTGGTTTTATGCGCTAGATAATGATTTTTCTATTTTATGGCAAAAGGCAATTTTAGATCAATCAGCCATTACACTTTCTACTGTCTTTGATTTTTGTGGAACTGGGGCAGTAGATATAATTTATAGGGATGCATCAGATTTCTACATCTTGGACGGGCCAACAGGAGTTGTTAAATATCAAATGGAATGTGAATCTGCCACCCATTATGAGGTTCCGCTTGTTTTGGATGTAGACGCGGATGGCCAAACTGAAATCTTATTTACTTGTGGTCCCACTTCAGCTGTTGGAAATATTTTGGCGCTTAAGTCGATCGGTGAACCATGGCCATCCAGTAGACAGGTATGGAATCAAAGTGCGTATTTAAATACAAATATCAATGATGACCTTACGATTCCTATTCAGCAGCAGAATCCTAATATCGTTGGGGATGGTATGGTATTGAATACCTTCTTAAATCAATATGCGGATTCTAGATTCCCAGCAACCGATGCAATTATTGAAACAGATATTGAATCCTGTTTCGGCGATAGTCTTTTATTAAAAATGGAAATTTGCAATCAAGGAGATAACATACTTTCCTTCGACACCCCAATTTCTTTTTACAATGCTAATCCAATTAATAGTGCTGCCAATTGGCTAAGCACTACCCTAGTGACACAAAATATAAATATCGATGAATGCTTTACGCTTTTGTATAAAATTGTAGATCCTGGTACGGCAATTTTATATACTGTAATTAACGACGATCATTCTATTCCTGCGCCTTTCAATTTCGCAAACGACTTTCCAGTAACTTCTATTCCTGAGTGCGATTATTTTAATAATTTAGATAGTGTTGTTTGGGGAATTGCTTTGCCTCCAACCACCTTTGATACCACCATTTGCGAAAATGAAAGTTGGAATATTGCCAATATGGAGATATTTCCAAACACAACTACCCTATTGAATCTAATTGGATCAAACGGCTGTGATTCCCAAGTGGTCGTA
>CALGJW010000183.1 GCA_937930025.1 uncultured Saprospiraceae bacterium
AACTGCCTTCAGTAGTTTATAAGATAAGAATGATTCCTATGGAAGCTGTGGATAAACAAACAGGAGAGGGTGAACCAATACTAGAAATTAACATTAACGGAAACGCAAATTTTTAATTTAAAGAACCAAATGATAACGATAGGCTACAGTATATTATTTACCATTAATGTTTTGCATGATTATTATGATGATAAATTAAGTCGTGAGACTGTGATAGTGCCAACCGATGTTACCATACAAACATTGAAGAACTATCAAATGATATTTAAAGCAAGCGTTAATGGAGGTTTGATTCTAGCTAGAATAACAGACCCAGAAGGAACACTTCAAGTTCCAATAACAGATACAGACAATTTTAAATTAGCTTTTTACCTAAAACCATCTTCGCCATATTTTTATAACCGAACTAACCTGAGCATTAATCCTACAAAGACAACTAACCTGATTCCAAATCGGAGAGGCTTTTATTTTAGCAATTTAGAAAAAGCAGCAGGAAATAAATTTGAAGTAAATGGTTTTCAGAAGCCAAACGGAGATACAGATTTAAAGCACCTTTCAAGAACGGCAAATACAGAAGTCTCTACTACCGATGAACTGATATTTATGCCAACTATTTTTCGAGTTAAATTCGATTCTCCAACTAACTCTTTTTCTATCAATATTAAAGATAGGGCGGATGCAGATGTTGTTGCGACTACAACTATCACAGAAACCGATAACTTCAATGAGTATGAGGTCAAACTGGCTAAAAACTTAAAAGCTGATTTTTATAAAATAAGTATAGATGGAGGAGCTCCACAAAACGTATACCTTTCAAATCAAGTATTTCACGACAAACCGTTTGGTGTCATAGAGATTTTTCATCCATCCAATTTCGAAGAATTCAACTTTTTAAAAACTGAAGGTGCCGTACCTGATCAAAAGATTCAGGTTAAGGGAGAGGCGGATTATTTTCTTTGGTTCAAAAACAGAAAAGCCAAGTGGAGGTTCGTTTACCAAGGCGACCTACCGACCTCAATAGAAGTACCTAATCTAAGTGACAATAATGGACCTTCCCCTTTATTTGAATTTGAAAATGACAATACCAATTACTTCGAGTCTTTTGAACCTATAGATATCAGGGAGTCCTACCTAATTACAAAAAATGATAACGATCGAAACTTGCCTAATCCTGACGGCAAGATCTTGAAAGTAGATACTGATACAAACGATATCTACGCAGAAGTATACATTTAAAAAATATTATCAACCAAAAAAAAATAATCATGGCTTATAATACTCCCGGTGTTTACGTTGAAGAAGTTTCAAAATTTCCTCCCTCTGTCGCTCAGGTTGAAACCGCAATACCGGCTTTTATTGGTTATACAGAATTTGCAAAAGATGTGAATGGTGTAAACATCAATGTCGATAGTACAACAGGTGGGCTACCATATGTTGCTCGAATTCGATCTTTCGCAGAGTATAAAGAACGCTTTGGCGGACCTGCAGAAGTTTACTCTACCGATGCTGCTGCTCCAAGTATTGTTTATACCACAGCGGGAGGCCTGGTCATTACCCCCGTAGCAACGAACCTGAGTTTTAAATTATATTACGCCCTTCAAGTTTATTTTGCAAATGGTGGAGGTCCCTGCTATATATGTGCCGTCGATAAATATGGCGCCGGAAAATTTAATGATGCAAGCCTCCTCTTAAATGGACTCAATGCAATTGGAAAAGAAGATGAACCTACTATCCTTGTATTTCCAGATGCTCAAAGTTTTGCAGATTCTGAAAAATCAGCCTTTTACGGTTTGTTTCAGCAGGCAATGGCTCAATGTGCAAATTTGGGTGACCGTATCGCTATGGTGGATGTACTTTCTGAATCGGGGAAAGATGATTTTGCTACTAAAGCAGCAGACTTCCGAGAAGGTGTGGGCAACAATCATTTAAAATATGCAGCGGCCTATTATCCTTACTTCAAGTCGATTCTGACTTTTGAATTTAATGAATCTGATGTTCAAGTTAGTGTGAATGGAGATGTAAAAACCTTGAAGTTGGAACTTCCAATTGCTGACGAAACCCTTTCTGTTTTTCATGCCAATAATGATGTTTATCACCTAGTTAAAAAAGAACTTTCTAAACGCTTTGTTGTATTGGCACCTAGCTCAGCCATGGCTGGAGCTTGGGCTATGGTAGATGGAACGAGGGGAGTGTGGAAAGCACCAGCCAACGTAAGTTTAAATTTTGTAAAAGAATTGATGGTCGACATTGATGATGAAGACCAAAAAGATATGAACGTTACCTCTTCTGGAAAATCAGTTAATGCGATCAGAAAATTTACAGGTAAAGGAGTTATGGTATGGGGAGCACGTACCCTTGATGGGAATGATAATGAGTGGAGGTATATCCCTGTTCGTCGCTTCTTCAACATGGTAGAAGAGTCCGTGAAAAAAGCATCCATGCAATTTGTCTTTGAACCCAATGATGCGAACACCTGGGTGAAAGTAAGAGCTATGATTGAGAACTTCTTATTGCTACAGTGGCGAGCAGGTGCCTTAGCTGGCGCAAAACCTGAAGACGCCTTCTATGTAAGCGTTGGCTTAGGACAAACGATGACTGCCGATGATATTTTGAATGGAAGAATGATTGTAGAAATCGGAATGGCAGCTGTGAGACCTGCTGAATTTATTATTCTTCAATTTTCACATAAAATGCAAGAGTCTTAGCACCTATAAGTGGCGAGACAAAATAGTTGGATTTTTACAGTTTTTCAATTTTAAAAAAAGTCATAATGAATTATAAAACACCAGGCGTTTATGTAGAGGAAATATCAAAATTCCCACCCTCAGTAGCTGCTGTAGCCACAGCTATTCCTGCCTTTATTGGTTATACAGAAATTGTAAAAGATGATGATGGAAATGATGTTTCTGATTTTCCTTATGTAAAAAGAATTCAATCGCTGAAGGAATATGAAAATTATTTCGGATTCGCGAGACACCAATCAATGGGCATTCAAGTAGCTGCAAAAGAACCTGTTTCAGTAACGTCTATTGGGACTACTAATTATCGGATGTACCACTCACTTCAGATGTACTTTGATAATGGTGGTGGCCCCTGTTACATCATCGCTGTTGATAAATATAGCGCAACGAATACTGAAACAATAGTAAGTGCAAAGTTGATAGAAGGACTAAACGTTTTAAAGAAAAAGGATGAACCGACGCTTATCTTATTTCCTGATGGAGTAGGCATGGACGCGAGTGCTTCTTATTATGAAGTATTGAAGCAAGCACTTATTCAGTGTGCTGATTTGGGAGACCGTTTTATTATCTGTAACGTTTTTAATGATAGTGATGTTGATAATTTTCGAACAGGAATTGGAGCAAATCATTTAAAATATGGTGCAGCCTACCACCCATGGTTG
The DNA here is from genome assembly GCA_937930025.1 of uncultured Saprospiraceae bacterium. GTDB lineage: Bacteria > Bacteroidota > Bacteroidia > Chitinophagales > Saprospiraceae > JABDJM01. The sequence goes on from CALGJW010000183.1 coordinate 3,404, forward strand.
AGTACCAACATCAATGTAAAATACAACGAAGCAAATGTTACATTCAGCGCACCTGCTGCTGATAACGACGGTAACGCTACTTTAGATACTAAAACTTGGAGTGCCATTACTGACATGATAAATCTAGATGCAGCTAGTAAAAATTTAGAACAAATCAAGACTAGTACAGACGCTATTGGTACTGATGTTACCACTGCATTGGCTGATTTGGCTGCTTTGGTCGCATTGCCCGATTTCCCAGGAGCTAAAGCTAAAGCTTTAGAAGCAGTACAATTGGTAATAGTTGCAGCCACAATGGCGCTTAACGCGATCACCGATTCTGGCGAGGATACTGCAGGTATCACAACTATTTTGGCGAATGCAAATACGACACTTGGCGCCGTTAACGCAGCAACGAATGAAGGAGAAGTAAGTGCAGCTGTAACAACCGATAATGACCTTGCCGCAATTATGACAGCCATTGGTCCAGCCCTAACTACAGCTAATGGCGAAGTTGATACAAAATTAACTACCGCTCTAGGTGGCGATTCCTTAATTGATATCAAAGCAATATATACGAATGATTTTGAAAACAAACTAAAGGCACTGCTGGCTAAACAGTATATCAGTATGCCACCAAGTAGTGCAGTCGCAGGCGTGTATGCTTCCGTTGATCGAACTCGGGGCGTATGGAAAGCGCCGGCCAATGTTAGTTTGAATAGAGTCATTGCGCCTTCTTTAAAAATTACAGATACAGATCAGGAAACATTGAATATTGATCCAAACGGCAAATCCATCAATGCCATCCGGTCATTTACTGGGAAAGGAATTCTCATATGGGGTGCCCGTACCCTTGCAGGGA